>JAQWAM010000317.1 GCA_028707675.1 Kiritimatiellia bacterium
CCAGGCGCTGGTCTCCATGACGCAAACCTTCATCGACACGCTGGTCGTATGCACGGCCACCGCCTTTGTGATCCTGGCCAGCGGCGCCTGGACCCTAACCGCTCCAGACGGCGCGGGACTTACCGGCGCCGCGCTGTCAGCCACGGCCCTGTCCTCCGTTTACGGCGCGTGGGGCGGCCAGTTCGCCTCCATCGCGCTCGCCCTTTTCGCCTGGTCAACCATGATCGGCTGGGCCTACTACGGAGAGAAAGCATGTCAGTACTTGGCCGGCGAAAGAATCATACCCGTCTACCGGGGCGCTTTTGTGGCCGTTGTCTATTTCGGCTGTGTGATGCGGCTGGAGACCTGCTGGACCATCGCGGACATCTTCAACGGCCTGATGGCCTTCCCCAACCTGCTGGCCCTCGTCTGCCTCTCGGGCATCGTCGTGAGCGAAACGCGCGACTATATCGCCGTCAAAGCCGCCAGCGCCCCGTACCAATCTGCCGTTTGACACGACCGCGCCGCCGTTGCCGGTGCTGACCGTGACCCACACGAAATCGCCGGCCGCGGGCGCGACCAGCACGCCTGAATTTACAAGATGCGTTGATGCGATTTTACTCTGAAGCGCCGAATCTGTTAGCCTGCCACTGGCAGCGGCTGACACGCGCAAGTCTCGCCCTCACAGCTTGCGCACCACGCCGCTGACCACCCCCTCGACGGCCAGCCGCTGCCGGGGACGTATCGTGGCGTAGCTCTTGTTGGCGGGCTCGAGCCGCACGTCGCGCCCCTGCCGGTAGAAGTACTTCATGGTCCACTCGCCGTCCACGCAGGCGATCACGATGTCGCCGTTGCGCGGCGCGCGTCCGCGCTCGACCAGCACCGTGTCCCCCGGCAAAATCCCCGCATCCACCATCGAGTCGCCCTCCACGCGCAGCATGAAGGTCGCCTCTGGGTGTACCACCAAATACTCGTCCAGACTCATCGTGTCCAGCAGCGCCTCTTCGGCCGGCGAGGGAAACCCGGCCGCCACGCTGCCCAGCAGCCGCAACCGGCAGGCGGCAGGCTCCGGCAGCGGCGCGGCCAGACGCCCCGTGGCGGTGCGCCGCAGCGCGCCGGCCTCGACGAACTTGCCCGCCATCACCGACACCGTGTTCTTTGAGCGCACGTTGAAAAGCGCGCGCATCTCGTCCAGCGTGGGCGCGCGCCCGTTCTTCCGAATGTAGCCGTTCAGCACCGGTATCCGTTCAGCCAGCTTTGATTTTTGTGACATGCGCGCATTATAGAACTTTTGTTCTGGCAAACGCAACCCCCATCCGCTACCCTCGTTCCGCCAAGTGAGTTTCACCTTGAGCGCGTTTTCAGTGAATACCTAAACACCTAATGACCTTAACACCTATAAACCTAAAATCCGGCATCCCTATGGGATGCTAGTGATAATGCACTTCTATGAACTCATCCTCCGACTGTACAATCCTCCATGTCGATGCCGACGGCTTTTTCGCCGGCGTCGAACAGGCCCTGACACCCGCCCTGCGCGGCCGTCCGGTGGTCACCGGCGCCGAACGCGGCATCATCGCGGCCGCCAGCTATGAGGCCAAGGACCTCGGCATCAAGCGCGGACTGCAACTGCACGAGGCGCGGGCGATCTACCCTGATCTGGCTGTCCTGCCCTCGGATTACGAGACCTGCAGCCTCTATTCACGGCATCTCTTCTCGATCCTGCGCCGCTTCACCCCGCATGTCGAGGAATACTCCATCGACGAGGCCTTCGCCGACCTCCATGGTTGCGGCAAGCTGATGGACTGCCCGCTGGAACGCGTGGCGGAAAAACTGCGGGATGCCGTCCGCACCGAAATGGGTCTGACCGTCTCCGTCGGCGTCAGCCTCACCAAAACCCTAGCCAAGCTCTGCTCAAAATTCCGGAAGCCCGACGGCCAGACCGTGCTGCGGCGCGAGCACCTGCCTGTCATGCTGCGGCGCACGCCGGTCGGCAAGGTCTGGGGCATCGGACCTTCCGCCACCGCCAAACTGACGGCGCGCGGCGTCAAGACCGCCCATGATTTCACCCTGATGGAGTCCGCGTCCGTGCTGAAGCTGCTGCACAAGCCCGGTTACGAGACCTGGCTTGAGCTGCAAGGCCGAAAAGTTTTCAAACTCGAGCTTGTCCCGAAAACCGGCTACGCCAGCATGATGAAGGGCCACACTTTCGCGCCGCCGAGCGCCGATCGTCATCTGGTGTTCTCCGAGGCCATGAAAAATATGGCCGCCGCCTTGGCAAAACTGCGCCGCCACCGTCATCTTGCCCGCGAGATAGGCCTCTGCCTGCGGCTGCGGGACTATAGCGCGCGCGTCGCAGCCGCGGCCCTGCCCGCCCTCACCGCACATGATCGCGAGGCCGCTCCCCTGCTGCGCCGGCTCTTCGGGGAACTCTTCCTGCCAGGTTGCGACTGCCGCTCCACACTGGTCTGGCTCGGCGGCCTCGTGCCTGAACAGAACATGCAAATGGACCTTTTTACGGACACCCCGCCGCGCAGGCTGTTAGGACGGCTGGACCGGGCCGTTGACCGCCTGAACCTCCGCTACGGACAGGGCGCGGTCGCGCACGCCGCCCTGCTCGACCTCCAGCGCAAGCCGCGGCACCCGCGCGACGCCGCGCCGGAGCGCCTCGCCCTCGCGCCCGCCACCGCGAGACGCCGCCTCGCCATCCCTCGCATGACACTGTCCAACCCGGTCTGAGCGTCACACCCGGTCAACACCCGTAATATTTTGACCCATGGCAATCATTCCAGACATACGGCGCCCGCGCCCGAATCGTAAACAACACGCGTCAAAACGGCATCTCCGGCGCTACCGAATTACAGCCATGCCGTATTGGTCATTGAACCCTAACACATCTGACGCTAAAATGTGCGTCGCTTTTAAAAGAAACGGATTACCTCTATGCCATTACGTTATCTGACCGCGGGCGAATCGCACGGCCCCGCACTGACCGCGATTCTGGAAGGCATGCCGGCCGGGCTCGCCTTGACGGAAGAGACGCTCGCCGCCGACCTCGCGCGCCGCCAGACCGCCGCAGGCGCGGGCGGGCGCATGGCCATCGAGAAGGACCGCGCTGTGATTCTCGCGGGCGTTATGGAAGGCATGACCACCGGAGCGCCGATCGCTTTGCAGATCAAAAATCTTGACCACGCCAACTGGAAAGGCCGGGAGGTGCCGGCCTATACAATCCCGCGGCCAGGTCATGCCGACCTCGCCGCCGCGGTAAAATACGGTTATGACGACATCCGCCCGTCACTGGAACGCGCCTCGGCGCGCGAGGCATTGCGACATGCCTGATCGTGGCCCCCTTGGTGAGCCGCTGGGTGCCGGGCGACAAGAAATCGCTGTCGGGCCTCTGCTGGCAGACGCGTGACAAAACGTTTTCAAGAAAGGATGCTGACGATGCGAGTGAATCTGGAGGGTGCTGAATTTCAAGGCATGGCCGGG
>JAQWAM010000318.1 GCA_028707675.1 Kiritimatiellia bacterium
GGGGCGAGCCGGACGACGGAATCACCTGCACGGTGACGGACTCGCTGCTGTCGCTCGCCGCCACGTGGCGCAGCGAATGGCTGGTGCCGGGCATGCTCGACGAGAAACTGCTCTGGATGCTTAATGTGCTGCCGAGCCGTCTGCGCCGCCTGCTGCAGCCTTTCAACGACACCGTCGCCATGTGCCGCTCACGCCTGCAGCCCGGACACGGCGCTTTAGACGAAGCCTTCGCCGCCGCGCTCTATGACGCGCGCGGCGTGCGAGTGCCGCATGACGCGTGGGCGGAGACGGTCGCGCCGGACCACCTGCGCGTGCGATTTTCCGTGACCAACGCGGAAGGCCGTGTGCTGGACAGCAGCCGCGACCTCGCAGAACTCACAGAGAGATTCGGCACACGGGCGTCAGAGCCGGAACCCGAAGCCGCCCGGCCCTGGCACCGCGACCATATCACGCGATGGGACTTCGGCCCCCTGCCAACGCAAGTGGATGTGGGACGGGCCGGCTGGCCCATTATCCACTACCCCGCCCTCGCCGACAACCGCGGCTCAGCCGCCCTGCGCCTCTTCAACGATCCCGCCGCCGCAGCCGCGTCTCATGAAAAAGGTGTGCTGCGACTTTTCGCCCTCTCCCTCGGCAAAGAGTGGCGCAGGCTTTCACAGCCGCCGTCCCTGCCGCGCACGGCGCTGCTTTACCTAAAGCAGATCGAGACCGACGCGCAGGCGCTCGGCGAGGAGCTGGGCATATCCGCCCTGCGCGAGATTTTCACCATCGGCCAGCCGCCCATACGCGACGCGCAAACCTTCCGGCAGCGCCTTGAGCGGGGACAGCCCGCGCTGGCTCAAACGCATCTGGAGCGGACGCGCCTGACCGCCGCCATCCTCTGCGCGGCGGGCGAGATCGAGAGCCTTTTGCCGCAGGCCATCCTGCCTCAACCCGCGCTGGACGACATCACCGGGCAGCTCGCCTGGCTGATCTTCCCCGGGTTTGTGGAAGCCGCGTCCAGCGCCACGCTCCGCAACATGCCGCGCTATCTCGAAGCCTGCCGCGTTCGCGTCCGGCGCGCCCCGACCAATCCGGCAGGCGACCTGCGCAAGCTCGAAGAGCTGCGCCCCCTGTGGCAGCGCTACCTGGAGCACGTCGCGCTCGACAAGCCGCCCCCGCACGACCGCGCCCTGCTCGCCGAATACCGCTGGATGATCGAAGAGTTCCGCGTCTCCCTCTTCGCGCAAGAGCTGCGCACACCCCAGCCCGTCTCCGCCAAACGCCTCGACGCCCTCTGGACCCGCGCTTTCAGCTAGAGCGCGGTCATGAGGCTAATTGAATTCAAACTCCACTGCCGCAGCCGCGCCGCAGGCATTCCTGACACGCTCGAATTCCGCGCGATACGGTTTGGCATCCCCCGCGGTAAGCGCGCGGCCCGACATCGTGACCGGCCGTATGAAACGCACCTCTTTGCCGCTCAAGGCCGTTGCCAAGGAAATGTCCCCCCATTTCAAAAAGCCGGGCAGGTGAATGCCCATGGAAAAAAAGTCAACCGTGTCCCGGTCGTCAAAAAGATAACTGACCGGCGCGTCGCGCAAAACCGCCGAACCTACATTCCCGCCCAAGGCCGCGAGAAACAACCCGGCCAATCCGGCTTCGCGCGAGCCCTCAACACAAATTTCGCCGGCATTCTGCTCCGCCGCCAGAAAGCGCGTCACAACATGCAGCTCTTTGACCCATTCGCCTTGCACGGTCTTCCCCAGCCAGAGGTTGGCGCGAGCCAACGTGTGCAGCTTGGCCAGCCGATCATTGGCAGCAGACCTCGATGAAGTCATCTCTCCGGTTCCCGACAGGTCAACTAAGGCGATCCCGGCACCGGCCGCCTGGTGTTTTTCAATCATCGCCTTCGGTAAAGCCCTCGCGCCGTCCGGCGTGGAGAGAATGACGTACGCCGTCCCTCCTTGCTTAGGCTCGCGCAACGCCAGCGGAATGATTTTGCCGTCAGACGTTTCGAGAATGACTGTTTCCCATCCCGTCGCGGATGTGCGCCGATGTGATTTTACCGGAGCCGGCAAATCGGCGATTCGCTATATATCTTTCAACTCCTGCCGCTTCCGCTCGACATCAAACGCCGCAATCTCAAGATAACCGGCGCGCAGTTCACGCCCTCTCTTCCGGCAAAAATCCGCGGTCGCGAGCACCTGCGGATCGCGTTCGCCCTTGGCGTACACCATGAGGTCTTCTATGGCATGAAGATCCCGCTCGGGCATTATGATTTCCGACTGATCCTGACTAATCCCCTTGAGATGCCTGTTGAACCAAGACACCATTGCCTCCACAGTCTCCGGCGGATACGAGTGAGGGCCGTCGAAAATAAAATGGCTAAAGGAATCTGCCGCGCCATATAGGGCATAAATCGGCAGGGCGTTAGTGTAGCTGCGGGCCATCTCCGAAGGATAAAACGCCGGGTTGCTGTCCTTCAGCCCGTTTGACAACAAAAGCGCGCGGGGCGCGACCATGGCCAGCACACCGGATTCCTCCGTAACCGTCAACCCGTCTATTAAAACTTCGCAAATGCAGTTATGCCCCATGACATACGACTCAAATGTGCCGACACTGACAACCGGGACAGCCGCCTTGACGCGCTCGTCCATGGCCGCCAGCCACATGGTTTGGTTGCCGCCCCCGCTGGCGCCCGTCGCGCCAATCTTTGCGGCATCCACAAACGGCAGGGAGCACAGAAGATCCACCGCGCGCATGTTATCCGTGATCTGGAGCCCCATCAACGATTCCCCGACATTCATCAGCGAGGCGCCCAGATTCGCCCCGTGATATTCATAACCGCCGTGAAGGGTGGTCCGTTCTCCGGCGCCCCACGGATCTATCGTAATCGCCACAAATCCGTTCAAGGCCAATGTATAGCCCAGATAGGAATAGCCCAGCCGCCCCACGCGACTGTGGCCAGCCATCACAACGGCGGCTGGAAAAGGCCCGTGACCGTCAGGGATATAGAGGTTCGCCGTGGCATAAATTCCCGGCCTTGTCTGAAAAGCGATGTTTTTGACGGTATACCCGTCTTGTTTCGACACCCGGGTTTCACGCATGTCCAGCGGCAGATCCTGCTTCAGAACAGCGCCGGTCTTTTGCGCGATAAGCGCCCGCAAATCACTTCTGATAAGTTCCCACTCTTTCAGGCTGTCCGGCAAGCGGTGCGTGCCGAAGCTGCGGGCGGCCTCGGCGCGCGCCCGCAGTTCAATCAGGTCCGTCGTGTTTACGGGCAGCACTGCAGGCAACACATCCGCAGCGTTATTGTGCGCCGGTTCCCCGCCTGCCAGGCATGCGCGCGTAAGCACATAGCACAGCCCCACATGCGACAAAAACAATTTCATACAGACACATCCTCTCAAGCCTGCCGGCTGAAGCTTTTTCAGTGACACCCATAACCCATGACAAGCTGTCCTCATCCCCAAAGAACACTAT
>JAQWAM010000005.1 GCA_028707675.1 Kiritimatiellia bacterium
GCTTTGGTGGCGGCGGGCATGCTGGTTTTCGGGCAGCGCCTGCCGTCTATGGCGGCGGGCCAGCCCGCGCCGGGCCGCTGGGCGCTTTACGCGATTCACTGGATCGCGCCGCATTTGGAGTTCTTCGATCTGAGACAGCGGCTGGTGCATGAATGGCCGCCGGTCGGCTGGGGTGTGTGCGGGGCGGTTTGGCTTTATGCGCTGTGCTACGCCGCGGCCTGTCTGGCGCTGGCGGCCGTGATATTCCGGCGGAAAAAGTTTTGAGGTCGGTGATGGCTCGCGACTTGAATAAATGGCTGTTCCTAGGCTTTGCGGGGACGGCGGCGCTGCTGGGCAGGATAATCCCCGCATCATGCGGCGAAGGCATGCCGCAGGTCCGAGGGGACGATGTGCTTGCGCAGGTTCTGGGAGAGACTCGGCTGGCGGTCAGTCAGGCGTTGCTGGAGAAGGCCGATGAATATTTCCATGGCGGGGTAAGGCACCAAGATTCCGAACACGGAGTAGTGTCGGTAACAGGCCATGACGAGCACGGCCATGACCACGGGCATGAAGAGGATGCCTGCGGCGCGTCATGCGGGTTTGACCCGTGGGGCATGATCAACCGGCGTGTGCATGTGCAGGAGCACCGCCACATGCACGGCGCCGAGGCGAACGAGTTGCTGCCTTGGCTGTGGGCTGCCAACCGCGTGTCGTCCGAAAACCTGCAGAGCTTTCAGGCGTCGATATATGTGTTGAACCGCATGTTGGACAAACCACATGCGGCATTGGAAATGCTTGAGCAGGGGATTGCCAGAAATCCCGGCAGCGCGCATCTGGAGTTCGAAAGGGGCGAGATGTATCTTAATACCTTCAAAGACGTGGTACAGGCCGAGGCGGCTTTCAGGATGGCGCTGGCGAAAAACCCGCGCGGCCGAGCCGAAAAAGATGAGGACGCGCGCCATCTGCGTCTGCGGACGCTCTTATATCTGGGTTACCTGTCACAGCGCAAGGGCGACACCGAAACGCTGCGATTGTGTCTGCGCGAGGCCGTTGAGTTGTCCCCGAAACATGTCTGCACGCGCGGTCTGCGTGAGCTCGTTGAAAAAGGCGCGCCGCCGGCCGGTGTGCTCTCGAACCAACGTTAATAAAAGGGTGGCGCTAGATGATTGTGAACAGAACGATGACTTTTATATGCCTGGCCGCGCTGGCCCTGGCGGTTTTATGTGTTTGCGGCTGCTTGCACGCGGACATCGGCAATATGCGCTGAGGCATGGGCGGGACCTACACAGAGGCGCGGCACGCGTGTTTCACTGTGGTCGATTTCGAGACCACGGGGAGCGTGGACGGTTATCCGGTGGAGCCGTGGCAGATCGGCATGGTGCGGATAAACCGCCGCAGGGTTAGCGCTGGCGAGTGTTTCGAATCACTCTTGCGCGTGGGCGAACGCCCCTTCAATCCGCGCGCGCCGGGACGACACGCCGTTTTGCGCGCGCAGATAGCGGCAGCGCCGACAGTGTATGACCTGTGGCCGGAGTTGCAGGTGTGGGTGCGCGGGTGCCCGATGGCAGCGCACAATGTCGGCACGGAGCGCGGGGTGCTGAGGCGCGCCGCGCCGCTGCACCGCATCGGGCCCTGGGTGGACACGCTGGCGTTGACGCGCCACGCTTATCCCCGTTTGGAATCAAAGGCGCTGGAGGATGTGACGCGGGAGCTGGGGCTGGAGACCTACGTGCGGTCGTTATGTCCCGACCGCGAACCTCACGACGCCTTATACGACGCTTTCGCGTGCGCGGCTCTGCTGGAGCATTTTCTGTCGCTGCCGGGCTGGGAGCGCGTCACGGTTGAGGAGTTGAGCGGGCGCTGAAAATCCTGGAGGAAGAATGAAACTTTTGATAGCGACGCGGAACAAGCACAAATTGGAGGAACTGCGTCAGCTTTTCGATTTCCCCGGACTGGCGCTGTTGGCGGCGGACGAAGTGCCGGGGCTGCCGGAAGACGTGGTCGAAGACGCGGATACCTTCGAAGGCAACGCCCTGAAAAAAGCGCGCGAGCTCTGTCACGCGTCGGGACTGTGGACCATGGCCGACGACTCGGGACTTGAGGTGATTGCGCTGGGCGGCGCTCCGGGGGTTTTCTCGGCGCGCTACGCCGGCGAACCGTGCAGTTATGCGGACAACAACGCGAAACTGCTGCGTGAGCTTGAAGGCGCGTCCGACCGCCGGGCGCGCTTTCGGTGCGCCATCGCGCTGTGTGCGCCGGAAGGCCGGGAATGGACTGTGGCTGGCGAGTGCCCGGGGATGATTCTAGAACGCTCGCGCGGCATGGCTGGCTTCGGCTACGACCCTCTCTTTGTGCCGGAAGGCTTCGACCGTACCTTCGCCGAGTTGGACGCCGCCGCCAAAAACAGCGTCTCGCATCGAGGCGAGGCCATGCGCCGCGCTGCTGCGGCTTGGGGCGGTATGCTCGCGGCGGAGGCGCTCATGCAAGCATGACCTGCCCGCCGGTGACAGGCACGGCTTGGCCGGTCTCGTACTGCTGCTCCATCAGATAATACACGGCCTTCATAACGTCCTGAGTGGCGCATCCGCGGCGCATAGGCACTTTGGACTCGTAGAAACGCTTCACGTCATCAAAGGTCTTGGCGCCGGGCACCTTGCCGCTGTCGAGATACTGGCGGAAAAGGCCCTTCTCGGGATCAGACCATAGCGGCCCGTCATAAAAGTTTCCGGGGCAGATCGAATTGACCTTGATGCCGTCCTCAATGAGCTCCATGGCGAAGCTTTGCGTCAGGCCGATGCCGCCGAACTTCGAGCCGGCGTATGCGCCGTTCTTGTTCGATCCGGTCAGGCCCGACTTGCTGTTGATCTGGATGATGTCGAACAACGCGCCGGGGGCGGCGCGGCGCTGAATCGCCATAATCGGGGCCGCCGCCTGCACTGACAGAAAATAGCCTTTGTAGTTGACGGCGGTCACGAAGTCGATATCTTTCTCCGAGATGGTCTTGACGCTGCCCGCGCGCAGCACGCCCGCGTTGGCCACGAGCAGGTCTAGCCCGCCGAAAGTTTCCACCACCTGCGCGAAGGCCTGTTTCAGAGATGCCGCGTCAGCCACGTTCACGGCCACGCCGATGGCGGCCTCGCGGCCGCAGGCCGCGTTGACCTTTGCCGCGGCGGATCTGACGCCTTCGGCGTTGATGTCGGCCAAGGCGACCCAGGCGCCCTGCCGGGCAAGGTCTTCGGCGATCTCGAAGCCGAAACCCTGTGCCGCGCCGGTGACTGCGGCAATCTTGCCGGCGGCGCGCCCTGCCGTAGGCGCGGTATCCGCGGCATAGGCGCCCAGTCCGGTAATCGTGACGCGGCGCGCCCGCGCGGGCATCTGCTGACGCAGCGCCGTCAGAATGTCGTTGCATCCGTCGGGGATGGCGATGATTGGCTCGTCGCCCGCAAGGTCGGTCTTAACGAGACGCGGCAGGGTTCCGTTTTCGGCCATTATACCGCGCAGGGCGGGCAGGATTTGTGAAAGCATTTTTTAGAGCTACCTTAGAGTTGTTGGTGAGAAGTCAGAAAGCTGACATTCTCTAAGGTTCCCCCGCGCATGTAAAGCTCAACCTGCACAGTTTGTCCGGAGGCACGACTAAGTTTAGCACCACTACACGTGCCGGATGCGATTCAGTTTCAACTAAACTTACATACTGTCAGCGGCGCGTTGCCGTGAGAATGCGGTTATGATAAAGTGACGGTGTATCTTTACGAATTAAAAGTATTACGCAGAAACATTAAGAGGGGTTATGGCTTTTGACAGTGGCAGTGTGAGTTTCCGTTTGTTTTATTTACAGAAAGAATACGATTCGGGGCTGATCGGCGAGCTCGCCCGCAACGCGGCGCCGCCGATCAGTTCATTGGGGCGCGAGCCGATCTCGGGCTGGGTCGGCTGGCGGCATCTTTTCGACAGGGATCTTACGGACGAGCGGTGTGTGCTGGGGCCTTACCTGCACGCGCAACTGATGAGCGCCGAAAAGAAGGTGCCGGCCGCGCTTTTGCGGGCGCATGTCTGCATGGAGGAAGAGGCGGAGCTGCGGGCGCGCGGGGTTGAGTTTCTGAACAGGACAGCCAAGGCCGAGATCAGGCAGCGGGTTTTCGAGACGTTGCAGCCGGCCATGCCGCCGACGTTAAGCAGCATTCCCGTGGTGGTGGATTTCCGCAATAATCTGCTGCTGGCCGGGGCTCTTTCCGACAAACAGGTTGACGCCCTTGCCGCGGCTTTCCGTGAGACCGCCGGGTCAGTGCCGGTACTGCTGACGCCCGAGACTGCCGCAATACGACGTAAAGGATTGAACGCCAACGACTTAATGCCGACCAGTTTTTCGCCTGACACCTCGTTGGAAAGTCCGCATGAAAGCACTCTGGGCATGGACTTTTTGACCTGGCTTTGGTTCGTCTGGGAGAAGGAAGGCGGCGTTTACCACCTGCCGGACGGGCGCGAATTCGGCATCATGCTGGAGGGGCCGCTGACGTTCTTCCGTGAGGGACAGGGAGCGCACGAGGCTGTCCTGCGCAAGGGCATGCCGCTCAACAGCCGCGAGGCCGGCACGGCGCTTTACTGCGGCAAAAAGCTCAGGCGGGCCAAATTGAGCGTCGCGTTAAAAGACGAGATTTACACGGCCACGCTGGATATGGATTTCGCGGTGCGTTCGCTCAAGCTGCCCAAGTGCGAGCAGGTTGACCCGGCCGGTCGTTTTCAGGAACGCATGCTTTTCGTCGAAACGTTCTGGACGGCGCTGCTTGATCTTTATGACCGTTTCCTGGACTTGCGGGGCAGCCGCAAAAAATGGGAGGCGACCCTGTCCGGCATGCACGAGTGGATCAATCACGTCGGCGAGCACGCGGCGCCCGAAGCGGATGGCGAATAAACCTGATAAAGGCTGCCGCGCGCGGCTTAGCGCTTAAAACTCTTTGGAAACGGCAGATAATTTTGTATAGTAATGAAAATTTTTCAGTGAAAAGGATTCCTATGGTACGGGTAAAAGTTGTCGGGGCTTCGGGGTTTGGCGGAGTGGGGATTATTGAATTGGTTTCACAGCATCCGGACGCCGAATTGACCGCTCTGGTTGAGATGGATGATATCGGCACTCCGATTTCCAGACTGTATCCGCATCTCGCGGGTTTCTGCGACATGCCGCTGGTGGCGGCGGACGACCCCGCGGCGCAGGCGCCCGCCGACGTGGTGTTTTACGCCACGCCTGACCGGGTGGGCATGAAGCTGGCGCGCGAAGAATTGGCCAAGGGCGCCAAAGTGGTCGATTACAGCGGCGACTTCAGGTTCACCACGGCCGAGGCTTATGCCGACTACGCCGCGCGCATCGGCAAGCCGACTGAGCACGCGGCGCCGGACCTGCTCGGTAAAAACGCCTACGGTCTGGCCGAGCTGCACCGCTCCGAGATCATCAAGGCGGATGTGGTGGGGAACCCCGGCTGTTTCGCGTGCTCATGCGTTCTAGGCTTGGCGCCTGCGGCAGCGCGCCGCCTGATCAAGCCTTACAGCATCATCTGCGACTGCAAGACCGGCGTGTCGGGAGCCGGCAAAAAGGCGAACGCGGCTTTCCATTATCCGGCCCGTTACGAGCAGATGAACGCATATAAACTCGCGGGGCACCAGCACGTCTGCGAGATCGAGCATGAACTCAGCGCGCAGGCTGGAACAGATGTGAAGGTGACCTTCACCGGGCAGGTGGTGCCTGTCTGCCGCGGCATACTGTCGACGCTTTACGGGGATCTAGAAGCTGCGGCCGCAGAGCAGGAACTGCTGGACGTTTACCGCGATTTCTACAAGGACAGCCCTTTCGTGAGGGTCTACGGCAGCACGGCGTCGATCGGAACCATGAACGTGCGCGGCACGAACTATTGCAATCTGGTTGTCAGCGTGGATCAGCGTCTCAACCGTCTGCGCGTCGTCTCGCACATAGACAACCTCGTCAAAGGTCAGGCGGGGTCGGCCCTGCAGAATATGAATCTGATGTTCGGCCTGCCGGAAACCGCCGGCCTCAACCGTCCGGGGAACTACCCATGAGCGCTAAAAATAAGTCGGCCCGCAAAAAGAATAACAAGCCGGCAGCCCCCGTCAGAACAACTCCGGCCGCCGCGCCGCGCGCACACCGGCCGGGTCTCGGACGCGGTCTCGGAGCGTTGATCGGCCGTCCGCAGTCTGCGGACACGCCGGCGCAGTCCGCGGTCCCTCCCAAACAGCATCCTGCCATGCCGGCGGCTTTGCCGCCTGATGCCGCGGTGCTAACTTCGACGGTGGACACGGCGCACACGGTGTTTGACGTGCCTGCGGCCGAGATATCCCGTTCGCCCTGGCAGCCGCGCCAGTCTTTTGACGAGGACGCGCTGCGCGAGCTGGCGGAATCGATCAAGGCCAACGGCGTGATACAGCCGCTGGTCTGCCGCAAGAACTCGGCAGGACGCTATGAGCTGATCGCGGGCGAGCGCCGCCTGCGGGCGGCGATCGAGGCGGGCGTGGCCAAGGTTCCGGTAGTGTTGGTGGACGCGGAGGACCGCCGCGCGGCGGAGATGGCGATCATCGAGAACATCCAGCGCCAGGATCTGACCGTGATTGAAGAGGCGGAAGGGTATCACACTCTCGCCGAAAGCTTCAGCCTCACGCAGCAGGAGGTGGCCGACCGGGTGGGCAAGGCCAGGGCCAGTGTGGCAAACGCCTTGCGCCTGCTGGAACTGCCGGATGAGGTGAAGCAGCTTGTGGGCAGCGGCCTGCTCTCGACAGGGCACGCCAAGGTGTTGTTGGGCTTGACCGACGTCACGGAGCAGACGCTGCTGGGGCGCAAGTGCGTTACGGAAGACCTGACTGTGAGATCATTGGAGAAGGTGATACGCAGGCGCAAGGCCGCTGCCGGCGGCGATGACGCGCGTCGCGCAGGCAAGCCCGACCTGCCGGAGAGCTACGTGCGCGATCTTTGCGACCGCCTGCACAAGCACTTCGGCACGGCCGTGCGCCTCTCTTCCGGCTTGACGCACGCCAACGGCAAGCATACCAAGGGTGTGCTCGAGATCGATTTTTACGACAACGACGATCTGGACCGTATGCTGAACCTTCTCGGCATCAAACTGGATTGACGAAGAAAAGTCATGTTGGTTTGCAAGGCGTCAATTTTATCCGTCGCGCTGTCGGCGGCGCTGCTGTCCGGTTGCGGTGACAAGCCAGCGTCGGGTGCAGGTGCGGCCCAGGCGTCGGCCTTGACCTTCACGGCCGGGCAGGCCACCAACGCCTTCGGTCTTGTGGCAGCGCTGACGGCAGAGCGCACGCCGCGCGACGCCGGCACGCCCGGGGCGGAGAGAGCTGCGCGGTGGATAGCGGACCGCCTCATAGAGCGCGGGCTGGAGGCGCGGATCGACACTTTCACCGAGCCAACGCCGCGCGGTCCGAAGCGGTTCCACAACGTGCTGGCCGAGATTACCGGCGCGAGCGGCGAGTGGATAGTCCTGCTTTCGCACTTCGACACCATGAGCGGCATAGGCGGCGGTTTCGAGGGGGCCAACGACAGCGGATCTTCCACCGGATTGCTTATCGAGATTGCCGCGGCGCTGCGGGCGGCGGGGCCGCACCGGCACAATCTGCTCTTCGGTTTCATGGACGGAGAGGAATGCATGGTGGCTTACAGCGGGCGTGACGGCTTCCACGGCAGCAAGCGTCTGGCGCGCCAGCTGAAAGCGTCGGGCTCCAAGATCCGGGCAGTGATCCTAATGGACATGGTGGGGGACCGCGACCTGAAGCTGACCGTTCCGCGCAACAGCACGGGGGCGTTGCGGCTGCTGGCGCTGGAGGCGGCGGAAACCGTCGGCGACCGCTCCAAGATCGGACTCTTCGACGGGGTTATCTATGACGACCATCAGGCGTTTCTGGACTTGGGGTACCCGGCGGTCAACCTGATCGATTTCGAGTTCGGCAGCCGTCCGGGGCGTAACGACTACTGGCACACGCCTGCGGACACCATGGACAAGATCTGCGCGGACAGCCTGCTGGTCACAGGAAGAATCGTCATGGAGATGCTCAACCGCTTGGCGGCTGATGAGAAATAGGCATGACACGACCGTATTCGCCGTCGTAGCCGCCGACGCGTTCCACTCTGCCTTGTCGCACGGCCAGCACGGCTTGTCCGATCACGCCCATATTTTCCAGATCGATGGCAGGAGTGTCCAGCAGGAAAGGGAGTTCAGAGCCCTTTGCCGACAGCAGGCTCAGGTAGGCCGCGCGCACTTTCTTGGAGGCTGTGCCGACATCCAGTTGCTGCGCTAGAAGTTCGGGCAGGGGTATTATGTAACGGTAGGGCAGGCGCGGGGGAAGTTCTGAAGTTCTAAAGTTCGGAAGTTCTAAAGTTGTGGAAATATTACCTCTGACTTCCGCCCTCTGATCTCTGACCTCTGACTTCCGCCCTCTGATCTCTGCCTTCTGCATTCGTTCCAGCTCGACCACGCGGTGGAGCACCCCGATGGTGACCTCTTTGCCGCAGACCGGGCAAATGTTGCCTAGCGCCATGCTCTGCTCCGGCGTCAGGCGGGTTTTGCACGCGCGGTGTCCGTCGAGATGGTATTTGCCTTCTTCTGGGAAGAGATCCACCGTCCCGCCGCAGACGCTCGGGTCTCGCGAGCGCAAGCCGTTAATGATGGAGTGATATGATGGCTCGCCGAAGAAAAGGTTGGCGTTGCGTCCTAGATTGGCGGGGGAGTGCAGGTCGGAGTTGGAGACGAGCGCGAGGCGGTCGAGGCAGCGGACGCGGCGGTTCATGGGCACGTCCGAAGAGAGTCCGGTCTCGACCGCGAAAATATGGCGGGAGAGAGCGCCGAAACACTCATCGAGCGAGTCGAACCCGGATTTCGCGCCCAGCATCGAGAACCACGGGGTCCAGATATGCGCCGGTATGAGCGCCGCGAGGGGGTCGGTCTCCAGCATGATTTCCAGCAGGTCACGCGGGTCGAGCCCGAGGATCGGGCGGCCGTCGGAGCGGATGTTACCGATCTGATCCAGACGGCGGTTCAGTTTCGCCGCGGCGTCGAGCGAGGGCAGCAGGATCAGGCTGTGGACCTTGCGCACCCGGCCGGCGCGTTTGTAGATGCTGCTGATTTCGCCGGTGACCATGAAACGCGCCGGGCGGCGGCAGCTTTCAGGAACGCCCTCGTCGGCCGCCGGGAGCAGTTCAGGCCGGAGCGCGTAAAGTCCGGGCGCGTCCTCAATGAGCTTCGCCTGCAGTTCGGCTAGCCACTGAGGGTGGGTGCAGTCCCCGGTGCCGCAGACGCCGACGCCTTTAATCTGCGCCCAATGATGCAGGCCTTCGGGGGTGCATTGCGGACTGGTGGCGCGGGAATAGCGGGAGTGGATGTGGAGGTCGGCGTAATATCGGTTCATGGAGAGGCGAGTTGAAAGAGGTGAGGGAAGAGGGAAGAGGGAAGAGGGAAGAGGGAAGAGGGAAGAGGGAAGAGGGAAGAGGGAAGAGGGAAGAGGGAAGAGTGAGGCAGGATGAGTTGAAAGGCTCGGAAATAACCAAAAAAAGGGTTCCCTAATCAGCTAGGGAACCCTTATGCGTTTCCGCATATCAACTCGTTACTCAGAAAACACATCCTTTCGCGTTTGTTTGATTCAATCAGCCGTCGTGCTTTCAGGCACGCCGGGACTGTTTCTTCACTTTACCTTTTCCCGCGCTCAGGTGATGACCGCCGACTTGTTTAACTTTCAGCGAAGAGCGATGCGTTGTAAAGCTTCTGTACTGGGATCCGCTGCGCAACCGTTTGCTTTTTGTTCGGCGAAAGTCGCCGTGCCTGTTGCGCGGTCTCTTCCTAAAGCCTTTCAAGTCACTCGACGTCTGTGTGGGCATATCGCCCGATCAGCCGATTCTCACAAGATTGCCCCGTTTCCGGCTCGGGTCAAGAACCCGCTCCGTTTTTGGGTCACAAAGCCTGGAAAAGATAAAACCTTAGACCTCCTTTCCCTCGTGTTGCTTCAATGTCCTTTATCCCCAATCGTTGGCAACAGTATAAGCGACGGCTTTAAAACTGTCAACCCCTGCAGCGATTTTTTTTAAAAAAAGTAGGGTCTTGACTTAAAATCATCAGGCAAGCGTTTTTAATCGACATTGCCGGCTAAATATTCAATCATATTCGCTTCTTTTTCAGGAAATTGTAGCCGCGAAAGCTTGCGGCCTCTAAATTATTTCGCAGTATCCGTTTTTTCCGGTATGAAGAAGTTCGAATTTGTGGAAGGCGGCGTGACGGCCGCCCAAGGTTTCAGGGCGTGCGGCGTGGAGGCCGGCGTCAAGTGTCAGGGGCGCAAGGACCTGGCTCTGATTGTCGCTGACCAACCGGTGCCGGTGGCTGCCGTGTACACTACGAACAAGGTCGCCGCGGCACCGGTGCGGGTTGACCGCGAGCGCACCCGCTCCGGCAGCGCTCAGGCCGTGGTGGTCAACAGCGGCTGCGCCAATGCCTGCACAGGCGAGCGGGGCGTCAAAGACGCGCTGGAGACGGCGCGGCTGGCGGGCGCGGCTCTGGGCATTGACGAGCGGCTTGTGCTGGTGTGTTCCACCGGCGTGATCGGCGTCCATCTGCCCATGGAGCGGATTGCTGCCGGGCTAGAAAAGGCGGCGGGTTGTTTGAGCGGGACCGGCGGTTATGACGCGGCCCGCGCGATTATGACCACCGACACTGTCGACAAGCAGGTGGCGGTGGAGCTTGAAATTGACGGCAAGACGGTCACGGTCGGCGGCATGTGCAAGGGCTCCGGCATGATTGAGCCCAACATGGCGACCATGCTGGGTTTCATCACCACGGACGCCGTCGTACACCCCAAGGCGCTGGACCAGGCCTTGCGCGATGCGGTCGAGGTCAGCTTCAACAGGGTTGTGGTTGACGGCGACCGCAGCACTAACGACACGGTGATCATGATGGCCGGAGGCGCGGCCGGCAACGGGACGCTGACGCCGTACCACTCGCAGTGGCAGTATTTTGTGGACGCGCTGAAGACGGTCTGCCTTGAGCTCGGAAAGAAAATGGTTTTAGACGGTGAAGGCGCGACCAAGTTTGTTACAGTGCGTGTGAAGGGCGCCAAGACGGATGAGGACGCCCAGATGGCGGCGCGCGCCGTCTCCAAATCGGCGCTGGTCAAGACCTCTTGGTTCGGTCTGGACCCGAACTGGGGCCGCGTGATCGCGGCGGTCGGTTATTCCGGCGCGGAGGTTGATGAGAGTAAGGTTCAGATATATTACGGCGACATTTGCGCGTATGACCAAGGACGGGTTGCGGACAAGGAGCGGCTCATGGCCATGCGGGACGTGATGCGCAAGCGGGCCTTCGAGGTGACGGTTGATATGCATCTCGGCGATGGCGAGGACACGATCTACACATGCGATCTCTCGTACGACTACGTGAAGATCAATGCCGAATACACTACTTGAGACGAACTGGCGGGTGACGTGAAGGCGGAATGATGCGGGAAAAGGCGAATGCAGAGAATCATTGAAAAGGCGGCGGTGCTGACGGAGGCTTTGCCGTATATTCAGGACTTCAAGGGGTCTTTGGTGCTGGTCAAGGTCGGCGGCAGCGTCATGGAGGTGCCGGAGAATCTTGAAAGACTGCTGATAGACATAGCTTTCATGAGCGCTGTGGGCATGAAGACCGTGCTGGTGCATGGCGGGGGCAAGGCCATCTCGCGCGGCATGGATCGCGCCGGCATCAAAACGGATTTTGTGATGGGGTTGCGCGTCACCACCGGGGCGGCCATACGTGTGGTCGAGCGGGTGCTCAAGCGCGAGGTCAACGCCAATGTCGTGGCGCTGCTGCAGAAGCACAAGGCGCGGGCGCGGCCGCTGCACGGAGACTGGATTTTCAAGGTGGAGAAAAGGACCGGCAAAAATCCCGAGACCGGGGCGGCGATCGACTGGGGGTATGTCGGCGAGCCGGCGGATGTGGATGTGCTGCCGGTGCTGGAGATGACCGGCGCCGGGATCATACCGGTGGTGACGCCGCTGGGCAGCGGTACAGAAGGCGACATCTACAACATCAACGCCGACACGGCCGCCGCGGCGTTGGCGAAAGCGTTGAAAGTCCGCAAGCTGGCTTTCATTTCAGATGTGCCGGGGTTGCTGATGGACGTCAACGACCCCGCCTCGCTGCTGAAGACACTGACGGTCGGCAGCGTGGGCAGGCTCAAGGAGTCGGGAGTCGTGGGCGGCGGCATGCTGCCCAAACTCGACAGTTGCGTCGAGGCGATCAAGGCGGGGGTCGGCAAGGTCCATCTGGTGGACGGGCGCATGCCGCACTCTTTGCTGTTGGAGATTTTTACGAAACAAGGTGTAGGAACGGAGATCATATCAGATGAGTAAGAGCACAGACATTGCCGAATTGTTCAACCAGTATGTGATGCACACTTATGCGCCGACGGCGACTTTAACCAGCGGCAGCGGCTGCAAGGTGCGCGATCCCGACGGCAAGACCTACCTTGACTTCACTTCCGGCATAGCGGTTCACAACGTGGGGCATTGCCATCCCAAAGTGGTCAAGGCCGTGCAGGATCAGGTCGCTACTTTGGGGCATTGCTCCAACCTGTTTTACAACGTCGGGCAGGCTCTGCTGGCGCAGAAGCTTTCCAAGCTGTCTTTGAACGGGAAGTGCTTTTTCTGCAACTCCGGCGCCGAAGCCAACGAGGCGATGATCAAACTCGCGCGCCTTTGGGGCAGCGCTAAGGGCAAATACGAGATTATCTGCATGCAGAACTCGTTCCACGGGCGCACGCTGGCCACCGCGGCGGCGACCGGGCAGGCCAAAGTCGAGAAAGGGGTCGACCCGTTGTCTATAGGCTTCAGCTTCGCGGGATTCAACAATCTCGATTCAGTGAAAGCCGCTGTCAATGAGCGTACCGCGGCTGTGATGGTCGAGGCTGTGCAGGGCGAGGGCGGTGTCCTGCCTGCCGACGAAGATTTTATGGTCGGCGTGCGCAAGCTTTGCGACGATAAAGGGCTGCTGATGCTTTGTGACGAGGTGCAGTGCGGCATGGGGCGCACCGGCAAGTGGTTCGGCTGGCAGCACTATCCGCTGAAGCCGGACGCCTTCACGTTGGCGAAGTCTTTGGCCGACGGTATCCCGATGGGCGCGCTGGTGGCTTCGCCGGCGCTGTCGGACGTGTTCCAGCCCGGCAATCACGCATCCACTTTCGGCGGCAATCCGGTTTCTTGCGCGGCCGCGCTGGCGGTGCTGGAGGTGATGGAAGAGGAGGCTCTTCTCAAGCACGCGGAAGAGGTCAGCAAGCTCTTCATGGAAGGGCTGGGCGTGTTTGTGGACAAGTACAAGCAGGTCTTGGAGGTTCGCGGCAAGGGCCTTATGATCGGCATGGTGGTAGAGGGCGCGGCCAAAGAGATTGTGGCGACATGCCAAGATATGGGGCTGCTGTGCTGCCCCGCGGGCGAGCATGTGGTGCGTCTGCTGCCGCCGATGAATGTCAAAGACAGCGATCTCGAAGAGTCTCTGGAGATGATCGGCGACGCGCTGGACCAGCTTTACGGCGAAGAGGAAGCCGGAGAGTAGCCCTCTGCCACACACGGCTTTGCGCTACCCGTGTCATCGGCGCGTCAGAGCGGGGTGGCGGCGAGCGCGGAGAAGGCGGTGCGGTTGTGCAGGTGGGTGATGGCAAGCGCCATGGCGTCGGCCGCGTCGTTCTGCGGCTCCTCGTCAAGGTGCAGCAGCGTCTTGACCATCTTCTGTATCTGAATCTTCTGCGCACCGCCGTAGCCTGCCACCGCCATTTTAACCCTGCGCGGCTCGTACTCGTAGACTGGCAGGCCGAGGCGTGCGCACTGCGCGATGATCGCCCCGCGCGCGTGGCAGAGGATCATCATGGTCTTGACGTTCTTGGCGTAGAAAATGCCTTCGATGGCGATCGCCTGCGGCTCGTGTTCGCGCACCAGGGCGTCGATGCCGTCTTGCAGACGCAGGAGGCAGGCTGACAGCGGATGCCCGGGCGGGTTCTTTAGCGTGCCGTAATAGACCGTTGTCATGCGTGAACCGGCGCTCTCAATAATGCCTACGCCGGTTGAGCGCAGCGATGTGTCGATCCCCAGGACGCGGAACGGAGGGGATGGAAGATTATTGATCATGGTGTTTGTTAATTCCTTTGGAAGTGACCGTTTTCGGTCATGCCCTACATTGATAACAGAGAGCGCTCGAGATTCTCCTTAATCTTTTGCCAGTTTGGTAGGCGGCTGCTCAGCAGGCGGTAGAAGGCTTTGTCGTGCGCGGTGCGCGTGATGTGGCAGAATTCGTGCGTCAGCACGTAGTCGATCTGCGTTCTTGAGGCCTTGATCAGTTCCAGATTGAGCCAGATCCGGTGGGTCTTGCGGGAATAGCTGCCCCAGCGTTTTGCCAACCGGCGGATGCCGAGCCTCGGCGGATCTTTCTGGGCAAACTGCGCTGCGCATA
>JAQWAM010000006.1 GCA_028707675.1 Kiritimatiellia bacterium
AGTCAAAACGATGAGTGCCATGTCCCGCGCCGGCAGGCGCTGGTACTCGGGGTGACCGGGAAAGGCGTAAACGATGTGTCCTTGCTCGATGAAGCCATTCCATGACCAGACAAGCAGGCGCGTTCGTGAGACAGCCTGCAACAGGCCAAGGGGATTGAGCATAAGCGAACGGTCAAAAACGATTTCCGTGTTGTCTACGGCTAAAGCCGGCGACTCCTGTGAGTCAAACAGGTCTGTGATGAGATCCGACGCAGCCAATTTGCGTTCCCGTGAGGTTAGGGGAAGGAGTTTCGCACCGAGAGACAAACCGAGATTCACGAGCGGCATGTTTTGCTGCTGCGCGAGGGTGCGAAGAAGGGCGGTTTTTCCTGAACCGGGATGCCCCACAACGAGTGCGGTTTTATGGTAGCGAGCGGCCGCTTGAGCGAGAGCGGCCGCACAGTCGCCAATCTTAAAAATGTCGGGCACAAATAGGTCTCCAAGGCGCAGAAGCAGCGCCGGTCGTTGTCTTGCCCCACTTAGAGCATTGAAAAACGAATTTAAAATATAGCAGAAGACCCAAAAAATGCGAGCAAGAAGACGCCTACAGAAGAAGTCATTTATGCGCCGAATTGGGGTCGTATCGCGACATCGAGACAAACGCGCGGAATAGGGGTCGGAGACGCCCCGCGCGAACGCGGGCCGCGCGCTGCAGTGGCTGAATGTGAGCTATGCCGCATGGTACAATGCGCAGCATGGCCGCACGGGGCCGCTGTTCCAGCAGCGGTGCGGGGGTGTCCCGGGGAGGCGGGGAGGGCGGTCGAGTCTGTAAAAGGTTGAGCGTGGACGTCGTTCGCCGGCCGAAACAGGCGTGAGGGAGAAATTAAATGTCTCGGTGTCGCGATACGATCCGTATGCCGTATTCCATCGTGGCTTTCCGTGACATCTCGTTTCTCATGGATGCCGATTCTACCACGGTGTCCAGCATTTGACGGATGCGCTCGATTTCTGGACACCGCGATTTCGGCTACGGTGTCCATGACTATGACATACCGCAGGGGGACCAAAGACCCTTTAATTGAATTTACAGACAATACGTTACACCCCCAATGAAATATGGTTTTGTAGGGAAAATAGCCTCAGCAAACCATAAAAACAAACACAAAACAATTCTCTGCCGAACGCGGACAAAAAACAAAACAAAAATCGCGCTTGCTTATCGTGGGGCGCTTTGGTATTTTGACAACTCATTTGTTCAAAACAGAAGAGGGAAAGACTTGCGGGATTCGTAATCCCGCGCGGGATAAGCCGGCAGGTTGCCGGGACCATCCGTTGTTCTTTGAAAGTCAGGGTGAAGGGTGAGCGTCTTGGAAAGCAAGGCAGATAAACGTGGTTTGACCGCGTCCGGGCAAGGCCCGGCGGGCGGCGCGCTATCGCTTTGCGACGTACGCAACATCGGCATCGTGGCCCACATCGACGCGGGCAAGACCACGACCACCGAGCGGATCTTATTCTATGCAGGGCGCACGCACCGTCTCGGGAACGTAGACGAAGGCAACACTGTCACCGACTGGATGTTACAGGAGCGTGAGCGCGGCATTACGATAACCAGCGCCGCGATAACCTGCGCCTGGCGGAACGTGCGTATAAACCTGATAGACACGCCGGGGCATGTGGATTTCACGATCGAGGTTGAACGCTCACTGCGCGTGTTGGACGGCGCCGTGGGCGTTTTTTGTGCCGTCGGAGGGGTGCAGCCGCAGTCCGAGACGGTCTGGCGGCAGGCGGACCGTTACAATGTTCCGCGCATCGCTTTCGTTAACAAGATGGACCGGATGGGAGCCGATTTCGCGGCATGCGTCGCGGAGATACGCTCGAAGCTCAAGGCCAATCCGGTGTGCCTGCAGTTGCCGATCGGGCAGGCCGAGACCTTCAGCGGCGTGATAGACCTGCTGGAGATGCGGGCGTTGAGTTTTGACGAGGGCAGCGAAGGCCGGGATGTGCGTGAGTGCGAGATACCGGAGGCCTTGCGGGATGCGGCGGCGGCGGCGCGCGCGGAATTGTGCGAGCGTGCGGCCGAGGCCGACGAGCTGCTGGTAGACGACTATTTCGAGAATCCGGAGCTTTCCACTGAAGTGTTGCGCGCCTCGTTGCGCCGTTCAGTCATAGCGGGCAGGCTGGTGCCGGTGTTGTGCGGCTCGTCTTTGCGGAACAAGGGTGTGCAGCCGCTGCTGGACGCTGTGGCGCATTATCTGCCGTCGCCGCTTGACCGGCCTGCGGTGCAAGCCACGGATTTGAAGAGCGAGAAGCCGGTGACGCGCGAGCACAGCGCGGCGGCGCCGTTGACCGCGCTGGTCTTCAAGATCGCGACCGACGCTTATGTGGGGCGGCTGTTTTTTGCGCGGGTTTACTCGGGAACCGTGAAAAAGGGGCAGAACGTTTTCAACCCGCGTACCCGCAAGCGCGAGCGCGTCTTGAAGATCGTGCGGTTGTTCGCGGACGAGCAGACCGAGGTGGAAGAGCTGGGCGCGGGAGAGATCGGAGCGATCGTGGGGCTTAAGGAATCTACCACGGGAGACACGCTCTGCACGGAGAACCAGCCGGTGTATCTGGAACGCATCACGGTGCCGGAACCGGTTATGTTCATGGCGATAGAGCCCAGGTCGCGCGCGGACAAAGAGAAGCTGGCGGAATCGATGGTTCTGCTGGCGGCGGAAGATCCGACCTGTCAGGTGCGCGTCGACGCGGAGACCGGGCTGACTATTTTGAGCGGCATGGGCGAGCTGCACCTGGAGATACTGGTGGACCGCCTGCGCCGCGAGTTCAAGTGTGAGGCCAACACCGGCCGTCCGATGGTGTCGTATTACGAGACCGTGACAGCAGCGGCGCAGAGCATATATCTGTTCGACCGCGAGCTGGGCGGAAAACGTCATTACGCGCGATTGACGGTTGAGGTGGCTCCCCGGGAGCGGGGTTGCGGCAACGCGGTGGAGATATCCTCCGGCGTCAGGCGCAAGCTGCCGGACGAGGGCCTGGCCGACTGCGTGGAGCAGGGATTGACGGACGGCATTTTGACTGGAGTTTTGGCGCGCTACCCGATGAAGGACGTGCTGGCGAAAGTCACCGATGCCGTGTTTATGGATGAAGAGACGGCGACAGACGTGGCTTTCAGGACCGCGGCCGTGATGGGGTTCCGGGAGGCGGCCATGGCCGCGTCTCCGGAATTGCTGGAGCCGATCATGTCTCTCGACATCGTGACGCCTGCCGATTATGTCGGCGACATCATGGGGGACATTAACGGCCGCCGCGGTTCGGTGCGTGACATGACGACGCGTGGAGACATGCAGATCGTGCGCGCGCAGGTGCCGTTGGCAGAACTGTTCGGGTACTCAACCGCAATCCGGTCGCTTTCGCGCGGGCGGGCCGGCTACACGATGGAGCCGGGAGAATTTGCGGTGGTGCCGAGGACGGTTAGAGAACAACTACTGAACAGGTAACGTTAGAATGCAAAGTCAGCGTATACGCATACGTTTGCAAGCGTACGATCACAGGGTGCTGGATCAGGCGGTGAGCGACATCATCGACACTGCCCGCGGCACCGGGGCTCAGGTCGTGGGACCCATTCCTCTGCCGACGAGGATAGAGCGTTTCACGGTGAACCGGAGCCCGCACGTGGACAAGAAGTCCATGGACCAGTTTGAGATGCGCACACACAAACGGCTGCTGGATATTGTAGGGCCGACGGCTAAAACCGTCGACGAGCTTAAGAAGTTGAACCTGCCTGCTGGCGTGGATATCACAATTCGGATTTGAGGACGGTGACACCATGGAAGGCTTAATCGGCAGAAAAATAGGAATGACCCAGATCTATGACGATCAGGGCCATAGGGTTGCTGTGACAGTGATAGAGGCGGGGCCGTGTCCGGTGGTTCAGGTTAAGACGCCTGAAACCGACGGGTACAGGGCCGCGCAGCTCGGCTTCGAAGAGCAGAAAGCTTCGCGTCTTTCTAAGGCGCAGGCCAAGCGCTTCGAGCTGGCGGGCGTGACGCCTTGCCGCTTGACCAGAGAGTTTGATCTGGAAGACGGCGAGGAGGTCAAGGCCGGCGACACGGTCACGGTTAACATTTTCGACGGCGTTAAATACGTCGACGTGTCGGGTGTAACCAAAGGTCGCGGTTTCGCGGGCGTCATACGCCGCTACCGCATCGGCGGCGGCGCGCACACGCATGGCGGACACTCGAAGCACCGCATCGGTTCGATCGGCGCGCGTGATCTTCCGGGGTGGGTGGAGAAAGGCAAGCGGATGCCGGGCCATATGGGCGCCGTCAACCGGAAGGGCCGCAATCTGGCGGTTGCCCAGGTGCGCGGCGAGGAGAACCTGCTGCTGGTGCGCGGTTCGGTTCCGGGGCCTAAAAACGGCGTTGTCATTATCAGGAAAGCCCTGAAGAAATAGGGGTTGGAGAACCGATGAGTGCTATCAAGGTTTTTAATCCGGCAGGAGATGCCGCGGGCGAGCTGGCTGTCGCGGATGACGCGCTGGTGCTCGACAAGGGCGAGCAGGCCGTGAAAGACACGGTTGTGGCTATCCGTAACGCCGGCCGTTCCGGCTCGGCCTCGACCCTGAGCAAGGGCGAGGTTGCCGGGAGCAACAAGAAGCCGTGGAAACAAAAGGGCACGGGGCGGGCCCGCGCGGGTTTACGCCAGAGCCCGGTTTGGCGCGGCGGCGGTGTGGCGTTCGGGCCCAAGCCGCGTGACTTCACGCAGAAAGTGAACCGCAAGGTGCGCCGGTTGGCGTTCGACCGGGCTCTGAGCGAGAAGATCGCGGGCGGCGAGGTGACGGTGATTGAGCGCTTCGACTTGGCAGAGCCCAAGACCAAGCTGATCAAGGAGCTGTTGAAGAAACTGGGCGCGCAAGCCTCCACGCTGATTGTCTTGGATCAGCATGATGAGAAGGTGATGCTGGCGGCGCGTAATCTGCCCAAGGTTGAGGTTGTCAACGCGGCCGAGGTTGATGTTTACGCCCTGCTGCGGTACCGGTCGCTGGTGGCGACCCGTGCGGGCTTCGAGGCATTGCAGAAGCGCATGCAGAAGGGCAAAAACACGGAGGAGGGCGCATGAAAAACGCCGGTATAATCCGCAAGGTGCAGATTACGGAGAAGGGTACGCGGTTGGCCTGTGATAACAGGTATATGCTCGAGGTAGCGCGCGCCGCCAACAAGATCGAGATCAAGAAGGCGGTCGAAGAGCAGTTCGGCGTACATGTGTTGGGCGTCAGAACCCAGAATTACAAGGGCGTTTTGCGGACGTTGCGCAATCGCCGTGTGGTGCGCGGTCCCTCGTGGAAGCGCGCGATCGTCACGGTCAAGGCGGGCGAGCGCATTGAGCTAATCTAAAGCCGCCGGAGAGGATAAACAGCCATGGGGCTTAAGACATTCAAACCTAGAAGCGAGGGACTGCGGCACCGCGTCGCGGCAACCTTCGAAGAGATTACCGAGGTCAAACCGCAGCGCGGGTTGACCGAGGCGCGCAAGAACCAAGCCGGCCGCAACAACAAAGGGCGCATCACGGTGCGTCACCGCGGCGGGGGAGTCAAGCGCAGGTACCGCATCGTCGATTTCCGGCGTGACAAGATCGGCATCCCGGCGCGTGTGGAGGCGATCGCCTACGATCCGAACCGTTCCGCAAACCTGGCGTTGCTGAAGTATGTGGACGGTGAGAAGCGTTATATTCTGGCGCCTGCCGGACTGAAGGTGAACGACGCGGTGATGGCGGGGCCGGAAGCGGAGCCCAGCGTGGGCAACGCCCTGCCGCTGTCGCAGATACCGCTCGGGTTTTATGTCCACAATATCGAAATGGTTCCCGGCAAGGGCGGCAAGCTGGCCCGATCGGCCGGCAACAGTTGCCAACTGATGGCGCGCGACGGTGATTTCGTGACGCTGAAGCTGCCGTCCGGCGAGGTGCGTCTGGTCCGAGCGAACTGCATGGCGACAGTCGGGCAGGTCGGCAACGCGGAGTGGAGCGGCGTCAAGCTGGGCAAAGCCGGACGCAAGCGCTGGATGGGCATCCGTCCGACCGTGCGCGGCGTGGCGATGAACCCGGTTGACCATCCGATGGGCGGCGGCGAAGGCCGCACTTCCGGCGGTAGCCACCCGCGTTCGCCATGGGGTAAGCTGGCCAAGGGCGGCAAGACGCGCAGCCGTCGCAAGACCAGCAGCAGGTACATCTTGAAGCGGAGAAAGTAAAGCATGTCTAGGTCTATTAAAAAAGGCCCTTACGTTCAGCAGAGCCTGCTCGAAAAAGTCGAGAAAATGAACGCTTCCGGCAGAAAGCAGCCGATCAAAACATGGTCGCGCCGTTCCATGATTCTGCCGGATTTTGTCGGGCATACGTTCGCCATCCACAATGGCAAACAGCATATGCCCATATTCATCACCGAAAACATGGTGGGGCACCGTCTGGGTGAGTTCGCGCCGACGCGGAATTTCAGGTCGCACGGTCTTCACACGGACAAGGCGGTCGCGAAATAACGGAGTTTGAAGCATGGAAGTGACTGCAATTACCCGCAATGTCAGGATGTCGGCCCAGAAAGGTCGCCCTTTGGCGCGCAAGTGCCAGGGGCTGCCGGTGGGCGAAGCCCTGAAAGTAGTGGAATTCAGTCCGCGCAAGGCCGCGCTGATATTGGGCAAGACGCTCAAGTCGGCGGTGGCGAACGCGCGGAACAACGCCAACCTCGATGTGGACGGGCTCAAGGTGAGCCTGTGCGTCTTTGACGAGGGGACGCGTATGCGCCGGTTCTGGCCGCGTGCCCGCGGAAGCGCGAGCCCGATCGCCAAGAGGCTTAGTCATTGCAAGGTGGTGCTGACTGACGGTCAGTGACGCCGGCGACTTTTCAAAGGAGCAAGAAGTTGGGACAAAAAGTAAATCCGATTGGTTTCCGGGTCGCGGTTGACAAGCAGTGGCGCAGCCGTTGGTATGCCAATAAGCGGCAGTTCGGCGAACTGCTGGCTGAAGACCTGATGATTCGCGAGTTGGTTAAGAAACGCCTCGAGAGCGCAGCGATCACGCAGATCCTGATCGAGCGTTATGCGAACCGCGTGCGCATCAACCTGTTCACCGCCCGCCCGGGCGTGGTGATCGGGCGTAAAGGGCAGGATGTGGACAACATCCGGCAGGAGTTGGCCAAGAAGACCGGCAAAGAGATATACCTTGAGATTCAGGAGGTGCGCGATCCGGACGCGAACGCGCAGCTCGTGGCCGAGAGCATCGCGCAGCAGGTCGAGCGTCGCGTGGCCTTGAAAAGAGCCATGAAGCGCGCCGAGAAGGTCGCGATGGACATGGGCGTTGACGGCATCAAGATCCGCTGCAGCGGGCGCATCAACGGGGCCGAGATCTCGCGTGTGGAGTGGAGCAAGCAAGGCAAGGTGCCTTTGCACACGTTGCGCGCCAACATCGATTATGGCTTTGCGGAGGCCAACACCACCGCCGGTCTGATCGGCGTCAAGGTCTGGATATGCAAAAAAGACGATTTCCAGCCGGTGCGTTCCGGCGGCCACAGGAGGAGAAAAGATGCCTCTAATGCCTAAGCGGGTTAAACACCGCAAACAGTTCAAAGGCAACCGTTCCGGTTTCGCGACTTCAGGCGACCAGCTCGCATACGGCGAGTTCGGGCTGAAGGCGTTGAGCCGCGGTTTTCTCACCAACACCCAGATTGAAGCCTGCCGTGTGGTGATCAATCGCGAAATGAAGCGCAAAGGCAAGCTGTGGATACGCATATTCCCGGACAAGCCGGTCACGCGCAAGCCGATCGAGGTGCGTATGGGCGGCGGAAAAGGGAACCCTGAGTTGTGGGTGGCCGTTATCCTGCCTGGAAAAATTTTATTCGAGATCGGCGGCGTGCCTGATTCCGTGGCCCGTGAATGTCTGCGTCTGGCAGATACCAAACTGGGCATCAGGACGAGGCTTGTGGCGCGTAACGTAACGGGAGCCTGACGTAACGATGAAAGCAAGAGACTTGAGAGAACTGGGAGCTGAAGAGCTCGATGTTAAACTGCGCGAGCTGTCGCAGGAGCTGAACAGCATGCGCATCAAGCACAGGTCGGGCGTCGCGGTTGATAAACCTGTCCGTATGCGCGGGATGCGTCGTGACATCGCGCGTATGAAAACGGTGCAAGCTGAGCGGGAGGCTAAATAACATGGCCGAGTCAATTCAAGAGCGCGGCGCGCGCAAAGTCCGCAAGGGCATTGTGGTCAGCAAGAGCGGGATCAAATCGGTGATAGTTCAAGGCGAACGGCGCGAGCGCCATCCGCTTTACGGCAAAGTCGTGCGCCGTTTCAAGAAATATCACGCCCATGACGAGGACAACACGGCCCGGGTGGGCGATAGAGTCACCATCATGGAGACCCGCCCGCTGAGCGCGACCAAACGTTGGCGCATCGTCAAGCCGGAGGTCAAGTAAATGATTCAGGAACAGACTGAGATGGTGGTGGCGGACAACACCGGCGCTAAACGGGCCATGTGTTTCCGTGTGCTCGGGCAGCGCAAGCAGTACGCGCACTTGGGCGACGTGATCCGCGTGGCCATCAAAGAGGCGGCGCCGGCCGGCGCCGTCAAGAAGGGGCAGGTATGCACCGCGGTGATTGTGCGCACCGGCCAGCCGATCACCCGGGCAGACGGCTCGGTGGTGCGGTTCGACCAGAACGCCTGTGTGATTGTCGACAACAAGATGAATCCGGTAGGCTCGCGCATTTTCGGCCCTGTGGCCCGTGAACTGCGCGACAGAAATTACATGAAGATCATTTCACTGGCGCCGGAAGTCGTCTGATGCCGATTGACGGCAGATACGGGTTCTGAAACCAGCGAGCGTCCGTGACGCTGATGATGCCGCGGGCCGGGCGGACCGGTGCGGCGGTGTCAAAACGGTTACGGGTTAGGAAAGAGCATGAGTATTGCGAGAATAAAAAAAGATGACACGGTCATCGTCATTACCGGCGACGCCGCCGGACAGACCGGCAAGGTGCTCCGCGTGATCCCGGACAAAGGGATGGCGGTCGTGCAGGGTCTGAATATGGTGAAAAAGTCGATCCGGCCCTCCGATAGCGCGCCTAATGGCGGGTTTGTGGAGCGCGAGGCGCCGCTCCGGCTTTCAAATCTGATGCCGTACGACTCTGACGCTAAAAAGGGTGTGCGCATCAGCCGGGTGAAAGACGGCGACCGCATGGTGCGTAAATCCAAGGCTTCGGGCAAGATCCTTGACTAACGGAGGCGCAAATGGCCAGACTCAAAGATAAATTCGTTAAGGAATTAGCGCCGAAGCTACAGGAAAAGCTTGGTGTCAAAAACAAGATGTTGGTGCCGCATCTGGAAAAGGTGGTGATCAACATGGCGTTCGGCATTGTTGAGAAGGATGTGCAGAAGGCGATTCTGGATGACTTTACCAAGGTGTCCGGACAGAAGCCGGTTTTGTGCAAGGCGCGCAAGAGCATATCCAACTTCAAGCTGCGCGAAGGAATGGTTATCGGCGCGAAAGTCACCTTGCGCGGGAACCGGATGTTCGAGTTCTTCGACCGTCTGGTGAACAGCGCGCTGCCGCGTATCCGCGACTTCCGCGGGGTTTCCGCGCGCGGTTTTGACGGGCGCGGCAACTATACGCTGGGCTTAAAAGAGCATACCATTTTCCCGGAGCTGGTGGATTCGGGAGTTCACGGCAATGATGTCGGCATGGATGTCACTTTTGTGACGACCGCCCCGGACAACAAAAGCGCGCGCGAGTTGCTCGCGATCATGGGAATGCCGTTTGCCGGCAAATAAGGAGAGTTTTCAGTATGGCCAAAACCTGTCTGATGGAAAAAGCCAAACATCCGCCGAAGTTTTCTTCGCGCAAGTACTACAGGTGTTCCCGCTGTGGACGCCCGCGTGCTTATATTCGTAAGTTCCAGCTCTGCCGTATCTGTTTCCGCGAGCTGGCTGTTTCGGGAATGATCCCGGGTGTGACAAAGGCAAGCTGGTGAGGAGAGAATAATGACGTCGGATCTTATTTCTGACATGCTGTTGCGCATACGCAACGGACTGAAAGCCGAGCTTCCCGCTATCGAGCTTCCGGGGTCGCGCATCAAAGGCGAGATCGCCCGTGTCTTGAAGGAAGAAGGCTATATAACGGACTTCACGATGACCAAGACGGTGCCGAGCGTTCTTAGCATCGAGCTGAAGTACAACGACGACGCCGAGCCGGCCATACGCGGTTTGCGCCGCGAAAGCAGGCCCGGACTGCGTAAATTCTGCAAGGTTCAAGAGATACCTGAGGTGCTGGGCGGCCTGGGAGTCGCGATTGTGAGCACGTCGGGCGGGATCTTGAGCGGTAAAGAAGCCCGCAAGCGCAAGCTTGGCGGTGAGTTGATCTGCACAATCTGGTAAGAGGGCTGCAACAATGTCGAGAATTGGTAAACAACCGGTCGCCATCCCTGCCGGAGTCACGGTCACGGCGCAAGACAATATGGTGACGGTCAAAGGTAAGCTGGGCGAGCTGAGCCGGACTTTCCAGAAAGGGATCGCCGTCAAAGTCGAAGACGGCAAGGTGCTGATCAGCCGTGCGGACGACTCGCGCATGCAGAAAAGTTGTCACGGCTTGAGCCGCACCCTGGTGAAGAACATGATCGAAGGCGTGACCAACGGCTACAAAAAAGGTCTGAACATCGACGGCACCGGTTTCAAAGCCGTGCTGCAGGGCCAGAAGCTGATCCTGTCACTGGGGTTCGCTTCGCCTAAAGAGTATCTGATCCCGGACGGCATCAAGGTCACGGTCGATAACCCCGGCCTGAATGTCACGGTCGAGGGGATAAGCAAGGAACTGGTCGGTGAAGCGGCCGCCCGTATCCGCAGTTATTACCCGGCCGAGCCATACAAGGGCAAGGGAATCAAGTATGCTGGCGAACAGATCCGCCGCAAGCAGGGCAAAACTGTCGCTTAACGCCTGAACGGAGCTGATGAGAAATGAGTTTTAACCGTAAAACACAACGTGCCCGCCGCCATATGCGCCTGCGTCAACGCATCAAGGGGACGGCTGAACGTCCGCGCATGGCAATTTATATCTCGAACAAGCACATGTACGTGCAGTTTATCGATGATAGCGCCATGTGTACGCTCGCCTCGACTTCCACGTTGAGCGAGCCTAAGCCGTGTAATCTGGAAACCGCCAGACTGGTCGGCGAACAGGCCGCCAATGTGGCCAGGGAAAAAGGCATATCGCTTGTGGTCGTTGACCGCGGCGGGTTCAAGTTCCACGGCCGCGTCAAGCAGATCGTGGAAGCCGCTACCGCGGCGGGACTGAAAATATCCGAGCGTGCCGCAGAGGTGGCAGAGGAGGCTAAGTGAGCGCAGAGGCTAAATTTCCCCGCAGTGAGGGACAGGGACAGAAAGAGTTCGACGAGCGCGTGGTGTTCGTGAACAGGTGCGCCAAAGTCGTCAAGGGCGGCCGGCGCTTCAGTTTCAGCGCGGTGGTGGTGGTCGGCGACCGCAACGGGCGGGTCGGCTTCGGGTTCGGCAAGGCCAACGAGGTCAGCGATGCTATACGCAAGGGCGGTGAGGCCGCCAAGAAGGAGATGATGCGTATCAAGTTGGCCGGCAAAACCATACCGCATGCTGTGACCGGCATATGCGACGGCGGGCGCGTGCTTCTCAAGCCGGCGCCTGACGGCACCGGGCTGATTGTCGGCGGCGGTATGCGTCCGGTGCTTGAAGCCGCCGGCGTCCGCGACGCCATCGGCAAATCCCTTGGCAGCAAGAACCGCCTGAACGTGGTCAAGGCCACTGTTGACGCGCTGAACAATCTGCGCTCGGCCGAGGAGATCGCGGCCGCCCGCGCTTAAGCATCTAGGAGTTAATCATGGATTTGTCATCATTGAAAAACACGCCCGGCGCGCGTAAGTCCCCAAAACGTGTGGGGCGCGGCCAGGGTTCCGGCATGGGCAAAACTTCCACGCGCGGCCACAAGGGCCAGCAGGCGCGCAAAGGCCACAAGGGCAAGCTCGGTTTCGAGGGCGGCCAGATGCCGTTGATCCGGCGCCTGCCGAAACGCGGCTTCAAGAATCATAACCGTGTCGAATACTTCGCGCTGAACGTCAAAGAGCTTGAGCGCTTCGCGGACGGCACCGAGGTTAATCTGGAAGTTTTGCGCGCCGAAGGCTTGTTCTCGAGCAAATACGACGGCGTGAAAATTCTCGGCGAAGGCGATTTGACCAAAAAACTTTCGCTAAAGGTCAACGGCGTCAGCGCTTCGGCCAAAGCCAAGATCGAGGCCGCGGGCGGCAGTGTCGAACTTGTTTGAGGATACGTACCATGCCAATGCTTGCCACTTTCGCTAACACGTTCAAAATACCCGAGCTGCGGAAAAGGATAATGCTGACGGTCGGGTTGGTCTTCGTCAGCCGCCTGATCTCCATGATTCCCACGCCGGGCGTGGATTGGCAGACCCTTCAGCATGCGTTGGATGAGATCCGCAAGCAGTCCGCCGCTGGCGGCGGGCTGATGGATTGGTTCAACGTGTTCAGCGGCGGCGCGCTCAACCAGTGCGCCGTGGGCTTCCTCAGCATCTGGCCGTATATCAGCGCCTCTATCATCATCCAGTTGCTGACGGCGGTGATACCCCAGCTTGAGCGGCTTTCGCGCGAAGGCGAGTCGGGGCGCATGAAAATCGCCCAGTACACGCGCTACCTGACCATCGGCATCTGCGTGTTCCAGTCGTTCGCGTTGGCTACGGCTCTGCAGAACCCGGCCTCTTTCGGGCTGGGCAACGTGCAGATCGTCACGCGTCCGGGGCTGGGCTTTAATATCGTGACCGTGATCTGTATGACCACGGCCTCGCTGTTTGTGATGTGGCTTGCTGACCAGATCACGCAGCGCGGCATCGGCAACGGCACCTCGCTGATCATCATGATCAATATCACTTCGCGTTTGCCGGTGGCGATAGTCGAGGCGTGGACGCGATATTTCGGTCTGGGCGGCATCAACGCCACCAGCAGCCCGATAGAGCTTCTGCTCCTTCTAGTCTTCGGTTTCGCGGTCACGATGGGAACGGTCATGTTGACCCAGGGAATGCGCAAGGTTCCGATCCACTCCACGCGCCGCGCCGCGTCGGGCGGGGGCGGCCGGTCATACGGCATGCAGCAGACCTACATGCCGCTGCGTGTGAACTACACCGGCGTGATGCCGATCATCTTCGCGGGTCCGCTGATCCAATTCCCGGCCGCGATCCTTAGCCGTATTCCTCCAGAATACACCTGGCTGGCCTGGCTGAAGTGGACGGGTGCGCAACTGGTTGACATGACCAGCCCGATCCATCTGGCGGTTTACGCTTTGCTGATCATGTTTTTCGCCTTCTTCTGGGTCGCGACACAGTTCAACGCCATGCAGATATCCGAGAATCTTAAACGCGACGGTTCCTATGTGCCGGGCATACGGCCGGGACGCGCCACGGCGGAATATCTCGACGCCCTGATGACGCGCGTAACGCTCATTGGCGGCACCGGTCTGCTGATTATCGCGCTCGTGCCGCAACTGCTGCGCGGCATGATGCAGTTGCCATGGGAGATGGCCTCGTTCTTCGGCGGCACCAGCCTGCTGATCATCGTGGGCGTGGCCTTAGACACACTGCGCCAGATGGAATCGCACCTGCTGATGCGCAACTACGACGGCTTCCTGAAACACGGCCGTCTGCGCGGGCGGCGCTGAGCCGAAGACTTCCATAATACGCTAGTCTACCAGGTCGTGGAAGTCGGGATAGAAAGAGACGGTCAGCCGAAATGGTAATCGATGCCGCTCTGTTTCAACACCGCGTTTGCGGTGTGTCGCGATTTGATCTTTCCGTCCGCCGTAAAGTGACGGTTGGTGAAGGGGCTGATCCATATATCGTGGTCGCCCTTGCCGCGCCTGATGAAACGGCAACCGTGGAGCATTAGCAATTCGCGCACTTTAACTTCGTCTGTTGCAATATGCGAAGACCCGAACGTGGCGTTCGGAACGGAGGCAGAGCGAGGCTTCCGGCGGCGTATTGCCGTTCAAAGCCAGTAGTTCAGGTACGGCGTTTCGGACACGCTCGGTAAGGGCGTCAAACGAGCCGGACTCCAGAACGAGGCCGTGAATGTCCTCGCTGGTGGCGACCCAGACACTCGCCTCCGCGTCCCACAGCACATCGACGTTATATTCCATCATATACAACTCCTTTTCGAATAGAAGATATAATCCTAAAAAGAGCAGTTGATTTCGATACCGATGCTCCGCAAGTCTGGCGAACGAATTTGGAGACAAGCCCGCCGCCCGGGGTTCCGGGCGAAAACAGGTTGGTAACGGTATTTGAACGATTACGATTACGAGCAAGATTACGATTACGAAAAGTCTCCATTTTTCCTAATCTTAATCCTAATCCT
>JAQWAM010000319.1 GCA_028707675.1 Kiritimatiellia bacterium
CAGCCTGGCCATTTTCATACATGAGTTCGGGCACTATCTGGCCGCGCGTCTGCTGGGCTTGCAGGTGGACGCCTTCTCGATCGGATTCGGCCCGGCGCAGCTGAACCGCAAGGTCAACGGCATCGAGTACAAGATCGGCTGTGTTCCTTTCGGCGGTTACGTGGCACTGCCGCAGCTTGACCCGTCGGGCATGGAGAAGGTGCAGGGGGGCGCGGGGGAGAAAGGCGATCGCAAGTTGCCGGACATACCGACCTGGAAAAGGATCGTGGTGTCCGTGGCGGGGCCTTTCGGCAATCTGGCGCTGGCTGTGCTGCTGGCTTACGTGATCTTTCTGTCGCCGGGCGCCAAGACCGGCGTGGTGGCCACGCGCGTGGGCATTGTCGAGGAAGATTCGGAGGCGTGGCGTGCCGGTTTGCGGGTCGGAGACCGCATTATCGGCATAAACGGCCAGAAGGTCGCGACATGGCATGACATGCAGGTTGAGAACCAGCTTGCCGGTGAAGACGGGCGGGCTATGTTCACGGTTCAGCGCGGCGCGGAAAGGCTTGAGCTGGCTTTGCCTTTCAACACCAATAACATATTCGGCCTGCGCGTGCTGGCGGGGGTTTACCCGGAGGTCCGCTGCGAGCTTGCCGAGATCATGCCGGGCACGCCGGCGGAGAAGAGCGGCCTAAAGATAGCGGATGTGGTGCTGGCTGTCGACGACGTGCCGGTGCTGGGAGCCTATCACTTCGCCTCGATAATCTCCAAATACGGCAAGGCGCCGGCGGCCTTGCTGGTAAAGCGTGGCGGCGAGCGGCTGACGCTCCGGGTCACGCCCGAGTATGTCGAGGCAGAGCGGCGTTTCCTGATCGGGGTGCGTTGGCAGGATGATGCCGGACAGGTTAAGCCGTGGATGATGTACAGCGAGCCTTGGGCGCAGCTCAAATGGGACTTCATGGCGGTCAAGCGTGTTCTGGAGGCTATTTTCAAGCCAAAATCCAAAGGCGAGTTCAAGGCGGTGGCGAAGAATGTGGGCGGCCCGGTGGCGATCGTGATGGGGCTGTACGACACGGTGCGCGGAAGCATGATGGACGGCATCGGGTTTCTGCGTATGATCTGCGTGAATCTGGCGATCCTGAACCTTTTGCCGTTCCCGGTCTTGGACGGCGGGCACATAATGTTCGCGCTGTATGAGATCGTGACGCGGCGCAAGCCGCACCCGCGCGTGGTCTCGGCTTTGGTGAACGTGTTCGCGGTGCTGCTGATCGGGCTGATGGCGCTTTTGGTGTACAGCGACATAGCGAAAAGGGTCAAGGTGGGGCGTGTCTTGCGCGAGGCGGCTAGGGATGCCGCGGAAGCGGGGCAAAAATGATGACCGGGCGCGGAAAGACCCGCCGCATCATGGTCGGGAATGTCGCGGTCGGCGGGGGATCGCCGGTCAGTGTGCAGACCATGGCCAAGGTCGATCCGCACGACGCTGACGCGTTGCTGCGGCAGATAGTTGACGCGGCCGATCTGGGCTGCGACATAATGCGTCTGGCGGTGCCCGACCGGCAGGCCGCCGCAGTGTTCAAGACAGTCCGGCGGGAATCGCCGTTGCCGCTGGTGGCGGATGTTCACTTCGACTATCGTCTGGCATTGGCCGCTTTGGAAGCGGGCGCGGACGGTTTGCGGATCAATCCGGGAAACATCGGCGGGACGGAGAAGGTCAAGGCGGTGGTCGCGGCGGCGCGGCAGCGGATGGTGCCGATACGCATCGGCGTGAACGGCGGATCGCTGGAGGGCGACATTCTAAAAAAGCACGGTGCGGCCACGGCGGAGGCGCTGGTCGAGAGCGCTCTGCGTCACGTCGCCTATCTGGAAGCCGAGGATTACCGCGAGATCAAGATTTCCGTAAAGGCATCGGATGTGGCGCGCACGCTGGCGGCCTATCGGATGCTGTCGGCGCGGACGGAATATCCTCTGCATCTCGGCGTCACGGAAGCCGGCACGCTGATACCCGGAACGGTGCGCTCGTGCGTGGCTCTGGGGGCTTTGTTGCTGGAGGGGATCGGTGACACGGTCCGCGTTTCGCTCACGGACGCGCCTGAAAAAGAGGTGAGGGTGGGTGTGGAACTGCTGCGCGCCGCTGGGATGCGCGCCCCCGGGGCGGCCGTGACCTCGTGCCCGACCTGCGGCCGCACAAAGGTGGATGTCGCGGCGGTGGCCGCGCGAGTTGAAGACCGGCTGGAGCGGTTCTACCGCGAGCATCCCGAGGCGCCGCGCCCGCATGTGGCTGTTATGGGATGTCTGGTCAACGGCCCCGGTGAAGCGCGCCATGCGGACATCGCGGTCTCGGGCGGAGACGGCAAATTCACACTGTTTGTGCGCGGCCAGAGAGTCAAGACCCTGCCGGAGGCAGAGGTGATCGACGCGATCGCCGGGCTGGCGGCCGGTTGGGGCATTTGACGCGAGGTGGCGATCAAAGCCCCAGCGGTTTGACCTCTTCCTTCAGCAGCTTTAGCGCTTCGGTGTCGCCGGCGGCCTTTTTCAATGCCTCCCGGAAATAATTTTTCGCCTCTTCCCTCGCCTCTTTGGCCATCTTCATGTCCGGTATTGACTCCAGGATGTTTGCGATGCGGTTGGCGTTCCTGCCTAATATCCAATCGCGGCTGTAGGCGATGCCGCTGGTAGGGTCGTACTCCTCGTCTTGGTCGGAAGCGAGCCAGGCGTTCATGAACTCGCGGAAATACCGCACCGCCTCCCGCGGCTTGTTCTGGACCATGGCCCGGTGCGCTTTGACCTTGGGTATGGACATGTCGTGCCAGACCTTGTCTTTGCCGGGTATGCCCGTCTCAAGCATCTGGATGGCCTGGTCGAAATTGTCGGTTATGAAGGCGCCGTCAAGGACTTTGATCTTCACGGAATTGACAGTGGACTCGTCCGAGCAGCCGGCCACGATGCGCTCGCCCACGGCGCAGAGGCTGCGGATCAAATCGAGGTCGTCGACCATCTCGTAGAAATAACGGTCGAACAGGTTGCCGACCTGTATGGGCGAGACTTTCGCGTTCAGCAGCGCGTCCAGCCGTTCCGGCAGGATTTTGCGGTTGGCGGCGATGCCTGTCTCCAACCATGTGCGGGCGGAGTGATTGACGGAGTTGTGCTTGCCGATGGCGTTAAAGACTACATGCCGGGCACACTGTTCCAGCAGGGCGGTCTTGTTGTTGCGCTGCAAAGCCCCGAAAACCATCCGTATGATTTTGATAAGTTGGTCATCTCGCAACTGCTCTACGCACGCGGTGAAAGAAGACTCCACGGTCGCAAAGGACTTGTCAGCCAGCGCGCAGTGCATCGAGAGTGTCACCACCATATCGCGGTACGGTGCGTAAAGTATACTTTTGCTCTCAAGATAGTGTATTAGTTGCAGCGCTAAGTCGTAGTGTCTGCCGTTCATCAGGCTGCTCACGGCGCGCTCTAACATTG
>JAQWAM010000320.1 GCA_028707675.1 Kiritimatiellia bacterium
CCCTGCACGTCGATCGGGCCTGCCCAATTGATGCGGTCGGCCGGGCGCGCCCAAGACTCTTTGACGCTGCCGTTCACGTAGACGTACGAACCGTCTTCGAGGATCATCTTCCAAGGCGCGTTGAAGGCGTTGCCGTTGTAGGTGCTGAACCGCCCGCCCTTGGCGACTGTGAGCGTGTTCGTGTCGCCGCCGTATAAGGTGAGGCCGAGCTGCACGTACATCATGCCGCCGTCCGGAATGAGGATGTGCCCCGGATCGAACTTGCCGCCGTTCACCACGCATCCCTTGCCGTAAGCGAACGTGAGAGTGTGGCCGTTGAGATGGTAGCCGTAGAACCCCCCGGCTTTGTCGCCGTAGTCGTAGGTTGCGGCAGGATCGCCGTTGACGGTCGCGTCGCCGGAGAGGTGCCAGCTCCCCTTGAACGTGTCGCGCGTTCGCGGCCCGCGCGTCGCGCCGTACACCGCGCCCATGCCGTTGATGCCCGTGCCGCTAAGGGTGATCTCGTTCCACACGTTGAGCGCGTAGTTCTCGCATGTGCCCGCGCTCGGCGCGAGGACGAGCGACGCGCCGTTCGAGATCACCATCGGTCCGGCTGTCGCGTCCGCCGGCCCCGTCATGCCGGGCGACTCCGTCATGAGCGCCCCCTCTTCGATGAGTATGGTGCCCGTGAAGTTCGTCATCGCGGTCGAGCTCATCAGAAAACCGAAGCCGCGCTTCTTGAAGGTTCCGCTCACGAGGGAGAGCGACGAAAACTCCTTCGTCTCCGTCACGCCGTCCTGCGTCACCGAAACTTCGCATTCGTCGAGCCGGTTCGTCACACCGGGTTCCACGGTCACCACACAGACCGGTTCCGCGTCCTCGGCGAACGCGCCTGCGGCGATTGACGCCGCCAAATATACAATTATTTTTGTTTTCATATCTTAGTCATAGCAAAAAACCTTCCGTTGTCAAACATAAAATAAATGAATTATTCAACCATTTGAATCACACCCTTGCGGTATTGGGTGCGATGCAATGAAATGAAATCGCACCCTGCGGTATTTGTCAACACGCAAGACTTTGACAGACAGCCGTCTTTATGCGAAACTTTAAGCCCTTTTGAGTAAGCAAGAGAAACCGCATACCTAGAGGAGTCGAAACACTTTATGAAATTGACGCATGAATCGCTGACCGCCGCCGCCAATACCATCCGCGGACTCGCAATGGACGGCGTCCAGACCGCCAAGTCCGGACACCCCGGCGCGCCCATGGGCCTGGCCGACATCGCCGCTGTGCTCTGGCTTAAATACCTGAAGCATGATCCGTCCGACGCGCGTTGGGCCGACCGCGACCGCTTCGTGCTTTCCGGCGGCCACGGCTCGATGCTGCTCTACAGCCTGCTCCATCTGTCCGGCTACAAACTCCCGATGGAAGAGCTGAAACGCTTCCGCCAGGTTGACAGCCTCACCCCCGGCCACCCCGAATACGGCCACACCGACGGTGTCGAGACCACCACCGGACCTCTGGGACAGGGTCTCGCCAGCGGCATCGGCATGGCCATCGCCGAGCGTATGGCCGCCGCCCGCTATAACGCCGAGGGCGCGGATCCGGTCGTCAACCACCGCACCTGGATCTTCTGCGGCGACGGTGATCTGGAGGAGGGCATCAGCCACGAGGCCTGCTCGCTGGCCGGACACCTCAAGCTCGACCGCGTCACACTGTTCTACGACAGCAACGGCATCACCATCGAGGGCCACACCAGCCTCGCTTTGAGCGACGATCCCAAAAAACGTTTCCAGGCCTATAACTGGCATGTGATCGAGATCGACGGCCATGATTTCGGCCAGATCGACCGCGCCATCCGCAAGGCCATGAAAGTCACCGGCAAACCCGTGGTCATCATCTGCAAGACCCATATCGGCAAGGGCAGCCCCAACAAGCAGGACACCCACGCGGTTCACGGCGCGCCGCTGGGCGAGGATGAGGTGCGCCTCACAAAACGCGCGCTGGGCATGCCCGAAGACCGGTTTTTCCATGTGCCCGCCGATGTCTACGAAACCTTCCGCGCCAGCGCCAAGAAGGGTAAGCGCGCGCGCAACAAATGGTGCCGCCTTTTTAAGGAGTGGTCGCGGCAGAATCCTGAGAAGGCCGCACAATGGCAGGACGCCTTCGAGGGCCGCATCCCGGACGATCTCGCCGACTCCCTGCCCGCTTTCGACCCGGCCAAACCCGTCGCCACCCGCAGCGCCTCGGGCATCGTGCTCAACGCCCTGGCCAAGCGGCTGCCGCAGCTCGTAGGCGGATCCGCCGACCTCGCGCCCAGCAACATGACCTGGCTGAAAGACATGGGCGAGATCAAGCCCGGCGAGTTCTCCGGACGCAACTTCCACTTTGGCGTCCGCGAGCTGGCCATGGCCGCCGTCATGAACGGCGTTCAGGTCCACGGCGGGTTCCGCATCTTCGGCGGCACCTTCTTCGTCTTCAGCGACTACTGCCGCCCGGCCATGCGCATGGCGGCCCTGATGGGCCTGCCGGTCATCTATGTCTACACTCACGACAGCTTCTATGTCGGCGAGGACGGCCCCACCCATGAGCCGGTGGAGCAGATCGCCGCGCTGCGCTCCATGCCGAACGTCACGGTGATCCGACCCGCCGACCCCACCGAGACCGGCGCGGCATGGATCGCGGCGCTGAATAACAGGCGCGGCCCAACAGCCCTGCTGCTGACCCGCCAGAACATGAATGTGCTCGACCGCAGCCAGTACCCGGCCGCGTCAAACTTGGAGAAGGGCGCCTATACGCTTTGGCAAAACAACGCCGGAACGCCGGATCTGACCATCATCGCCACCGGTTCCGAGGTCGAGATCGCGTTGGCAGCCGCCAAACGTCTCGAAGGACGCAACGTGCGCGTGGTCAGCATGCCATCATGGGAGCTTTTCGAGGCGCAGCCCGCCGCATACCGCGACAGTGTGCTCGACCCCGCCTGCCGCCGCCGACTGGCGGTGGAAGCGGGCGTGTCTTTCGGCTGGGAGCGTTATCTGGGCGACGGCGGCGCGGTCATCTCGCTGGACACCTACGGCGCCTCCGGACCTTACAAGGAACTCGCCAAGAAATTCGGCTTCACCGCCGACAACGTCTTGGCCAAAGCCCAAGCGCTGCTTGATCGCTAAGGCGCGGCATCACCGCGCCACAGCCGCCTCGGGCCGCAGCGCGGGGTCAAAGCTGTAGCCGGCCCGGAACTCCTGCCACACATGCGGGCTGGACGCCGGGATCTGCCGCCTTATCTCAGCGTAATCGCGCTCGTCCAGCAGCGCGTCCACTCGCGTCGTGCGGAACTGGTGCGGCAAGCCGCTCGCGGCGATCAGAGCCATGCTTTCCCTGACCGCGCCGGTGTCGCACACTGCCAGCCCGGCTAAGGCGCCGTACTTGCGCCAAGGCGCCTTGACGTCCATGGCGAT
>JAQWAM010000321.1 GCA_028707675.1 Kiritimatiellia bacterium
TTTGCGGCAAGTAGAGAGATTCAGGCAGTATTTTCACGGTTTGCGCCTCTCGGCTGGATAGAATCCCAGTCAAAAATCAGAACCGCGGATTGACACTGATAAACGCGGTTTTTTCTGGCTTAGTTTAAAGGGTTCTCGTGGGCTGATTCAGTGAGCGCAGACGGAGCTGGCCGCAGGCGGCGTCGACGTCCTTGCCGCGCGAGCGGCGCATGGTGGTGTTGATTTTGGCCTTCAGAAGGGCGTCTAGGAAAACCAGGCAGTCGGCGTGGTCCGGACGGCGACCGTCGAATCCGTCCACCGGGCTGAGCGGGATGAGGTTGACCTTGCACGGCATGTGGCGCAGCAGGCGGATCAGGCGGGCGGCGTGCTCGGGACGGTCGTTAAGGTTTTTGATCAGGGTGTACTCGAAAGTCACCAGCCGTCCGGTTTTTTCGGTGTAGTCCCGGCATGTTTCGAGCAGATCTTGCAGAGGCCAGCGGCGGTTGACCGGCATAAGGCGGCCGCGCAGCTCGTCGTCCGGCGTGTGCAGGGATACGGAAAGCTCGAACTGGAGGCCCTCTCCGGCGAGGCGGCGTATTCCCGGCACCAGGCCGCAAGTGCTGATAGTGATGTGGCGCGCCCCGATGTTGAGCCCCTGCTGGTGGTTGAGTATGCGCAGGGCGCGCATGACGTTGTCGTAGTTGGCGAATGGCTCGCCCATGCCCATGACAACGATGTTGCCCGGCCGCGGCAGGGACGGTTTGGCCCCGGGGCCCGGTGACGTCGGCCGCGGCGCGGCGGTGTCGCGCAAAACGCGGCAGGCGGCCATGACTTGGCCGACGATCTCGGCCGCGCCGAGGTCGCGCGTAAAGCCGTGCTTGCCGCTGGCGCAGAAGGCGCAGCCTAACGCGCAGCCGATCTGGGTCGAAACGCATTGGGTCACGCGGGCTTTAGAGGGGATTATGACGGTCTCGACCCGTTCGCCGTCGTCGCAGGCTAGCAGCAGCTTGCGGACCCCGTCCTCCGCGTCGCTGGTCTGAACCGTGACGGGCGGTGCGAGCGGAAAACGCTCGGCCAGCGTTGCCCGCAATCCGGCCGGCAGTGTCGTGACACTCTCCCAGGATTCGGCGAAATCCTGATAAAGCCCTGTAACGATCTGTTTGGCGCGGAAGGCCGGCTGTTGCAGCTCTTGGCAGGCGGCATGCCACTCTGAGGGCAGCACACCCCATGCGGCGGTAGTCCCGGTCAGGCTCACTGCGGCTCCTTGATGTTCTGGCGCGGGCGCAGCAAGGGGTTTTTGGGTCTCGGCTTGTTGTCGGGGGTGTAAGGCTTGGCCGACTTGCTGACGCCGGTCTCGTGCGGCTTTTTTTCTGTGACGCTTTGCGGTACGGCCTTCATGGTAGCGGCGGAAATCCGCTTGTTCTGGCGCAGCGGGGTTGATTCGACAGAGGCTGCGCCGCGCAGGGGGTCGGAAACGCTCTCGGGCTTTTTTGAACGGAAAACATTCCACCAGCCTTCGCGACGCGTTTTAATTGGCTTGGTTTTTAAGTCTCTTGAATCTTCAGGCTTATAGGTGCGTGTTCTGAGTTGAGACGCCTCCAATTTTTTGCGGGGCTCGTAGGCTTTTTGCTTAAGTTTGACTTCTCCGTCAGCCTTGCCGGTCAAGGCGATAAAGCAGAGGGTTAACAGCGTTATGGAGAATATTTTGCGCATGCGTCTGAAGCGGGCGGAGCCGGCATCCTAAGGGGTCAGGGTTCAGGAGGAAGGGTTCAGTTGGTAAGCGGTGGGTTCGCTTTCAGGTTGGCGATCGTCTGGCCAAGCATATCTGACAACTCTTCGTAGTCCGCGTTCTGGCTGACGGTTAGCCGCAGCACGGCGGCCTCTAGCTGTGAATAGATCAGGCCGGTGGCGAGGGTCGTGTTCACGTTACGCAGTTCGCCGGTGCGCACGCCCTCGGTCACGAGTCGGTGCAGGATGCGGCGCAGGCCGATCGTGTGGCGGTTGATGGTACGCTGCATGTTGTGGCCGGCGCGCTGTGCGGCCAGCACATAGTCGAGGATAACCGTCAGGATCACGCGGTTTTCGAAAAGCAGCCGCAGCACGGCGTGCACGACACGGTTCAGGCGGTCGACCACGCCGGTTTTGGAAGGCAATATCTCGGCGTATGAGTCGATCATAAGATTCGCCACTTCCCAGATGGCCGCGTTAAAGATATCCCGCTTGCTGTGGAAATATTTGTACAGGGTGGTTCTGGCGATGCTGCAGTTGTCGGCGATCTTCTGGTAGGTCACGCCGTTGTAGCCCTGCTCGGCGAAAAGATTTATCGCTTTCGCGATAATGTCTCTTTTTCTTGCGTTATGATCTATGACGATACCCATGCTGCACCGGTCCGGAGATTTGAGAAGTGTGTTAAAACTCGCTTATATTCTTGAGGAATCGGCGTTTGCCGTCAAGCCTTTGAGCCGCTGGCCGCAAAACAATCAGGGCTCGCGGAATTCTTTTTGCTCATCGGCGCTCAAGGCCGCGAACTCGTCGCGGCGGATATAGACGAGTTCCTGCTTGCCGATGCTGCGGATGGCTGTTTGCTTAAGGGTCAGGTATGACCGGAGCGAGCCTTCGCAGTCCGGTGATTCTTCGAGGTCAAAACCACGCCGGGATATGGCGAATGAGAGCGTTCCGAGTTTCTGCAGCCGCGAGGCTACATTGATGCACGATCCCACGTAGTCGGCGCCTCCGCCGATAGAGATAGTCTGGCCGAGGGCGATGCCGCAGCGCAGCCGCGCGGGAGGGTTGCTGACGGCCCTGCGGATGTCGGCGAGAAAGCCTCCGACGTAGGCGTTGGTGATGGCCAGCAGGCTTTGGGCGATATTGACCTTGCCGGGGAAGCCGCGGCACAGGTCGGTGGCCCAAAGGAAAAGGATGCCGTCGCCTAGGAATTTCGCATAGAAGGGCAGGCAGCCCCACAGGCGCACCGTGCCGTCCCGCTCGCTTTCGCGGAATTCTCCCGCCAGACTCTTGAAGAGCCAGTTGAGATAACGGGTCAGGAATTCGGGTATGACCAGGTGCGAGTCGACCTGGCCGCAGAAGTCGGTGAAGCCCTCAAGGTCGAAAAAGGCGGCCAGGGTCTGGGCGTAAGCGCCGTCGCGGGAGATGTCGCCCAAGCCGAGCGTGGCAGGTGTGAACCGCGCGAACTCTCTGGCGCTGATGGTGTTGAAAGTCACGCCGCTTCCGTATTGCGAGCTGTCGGCAGAGGTCTGGCTGTAGTTGAAATTTATTGCAGGCAAAGGGGTAATTCCTTTAAAGAGAGATAAGAGGTTTAGCTCATGGTTTTCGACCAGGGGATAACCATGCCTTGCCGGCCGAGACGGGCTTGGGGCATGGCGGCGCGGACACGTTGCTCCCTTTCGGCGAGGGTGGCGTCGTCGTCTTCCGGCGCGAGGTGGGTTAT
>JAQWAM010000322.1 GCA_028707675.1 Kiritimatiellia bacterium
CCTCCCGGGAGATTACGCCCCGGCCTCGAACCTTTCTGATATCGGTGATAGCCGATATGCCGTCGCCCATAGAGTAGCAGACGGCAATACCCTCGATCTTCGGCGATATAAACCCGCACCTGCTTGATCACGCCGCCCTCGTCGATAATGCCGTCGACTTCGGCAAACTCGCCCTTGCCGTTGCTTTCCTCCAGATCCTCGAACTTGGGCCTGAACCCGTTGATAATCTCTTCGATCTTCTGCTGCACAGGGCTGTTCTCGATCTGGATGTGATCGTGCGCTTTTGCGAGCTTCGCGAGCAGCGTCTTGGTGATCTTGCGGTTGGCGGGGATGATAATCTCGTTGGATTCAACATCCAGCACGTCCAGCGGTATCTTCTCGCCCAGCAGTATGTTGCTCAGCGCGGTCGTCAGCTCGTCTTCCAGCGCGATACGTTTCTTCTTGCGCTCTTCCTCGACATCGCGGACCTCCTTCTTCTCTTCCGGCGAGGCCGACAGCGAGAGGAACGGACGGCGGACATCCTGCTGAGACGTGACCTTGACGTCCATCACAATCCCGTAAACCCCGCTCGGAACGGTCAGCGATGTATCTCGCACATCCGCGGCCTTCTCGCCGAAGATCGCGCGCAGCAGGCGCTCTTCCGGCGCCAGTTCCGTTTCGCTCTTGGGCGTGATCTTGCCGACCAAAATATCGCCGGGGCGCACCTCCGCGCCGATTCTCACAACACCGTCCGATCCCAGATTTTTAAGCGCGTCTTCACCGACATTGGGGATGTCGCGCGTTATCTCTTCCGGTCCCAGCTTGGTGTCACGGGCCCCGACCTCGAACTCCTGAATGTGAATCGAGGTGAAAATGTCATCACGCACCACTCTCTCGCTCACCAAAATGGCATCCTCAAAGTTATACCCGGTCCAAGGCATGAACGCCACCAGCAGGTTCTTGCCCAGCGCCAGCTCTCCCTGTCCGGTGGCTGGGCCGTCCGCCAGCACGGCGCCTTTCTTAACCGCCTGCCCGACCTTGACCACCGGCTTCTGGTTGAAGCAGGTGCCGGCATTGCAGCGGCGGAATTTCTGCAGGGCGTAACGTCCGGGCACCTTGCCCGCCTCGGCCTTCTTGGCTTTGCCGGAAGGCATCTTGCCGTCAGGCGTAACGATGATTTCATCGGCCGAAACATACGCTACGACACCGTCCTCAGCGGCCAGAACCGTCACACAAGAGTCCTCTGCCGCGCGCGTCTCAAGCCCTGTCGCCACATACGGACGCTCCGTCCTGAGCAGCGGTACGGCCTGCCGCATCATGTTGGCGCCCATCAACGCCCGGTTGGCATCGTCATGCTCCAAGAAAGGTATCAGGCCCGCTGCGATAGACACCATTTGCATCGGCGACACGTCCATGAACTCGACCTTAGAGCGCGCCACATCTTCAAACTCGGTCTTGTACCGGCAGGTGACCCGTTCGGAGACGAAACTGCCGTCCGGGTTAAGCTCGGAATTGGCCTGCGCGATCACATAGTCCTCTTCTTTGTCGGCGGAGAGATATTTCACCTCTTTGGTGACTTTGCCGTTACGCACCACGCGATAAGGACTTTCAATGAAACCGTACTCGTTGATGCGCGCGTAAATTCCCAGCGAGGAGATCAGACCGATGTTCGGGCCTTCAGGCGTCTCGATCGGACAGATACGCCCATAATGCGAGGAATGCACGTCGCGCACCTCAAAGCCGGCGCGCTCACGGCTCAGGCCGCCCGGACCGAGAGCCGAAAGACGCCGCTTGTGCGCCAACCCGCTTAACGGGTTAGTCTGATCCATGAACTGGCTGAGCTGGCTGCGTCCGAAAAAGTCCTGGACTACCGCCGACAGCGACTTGCTGTTGACCAGGCGCGCCGGCGAAAGCACGCCGCTGGCCGGATCGAAAAGTTGCATGCGCTCGCGTATCAGGCGCTCCGTGCGCGCCAGACCCACACGGCACTGGTTCTCCAGCAGCTCGCCGGCAGTACGGATGCGGCGGCTGCCCAAATGATCGATGTCGTCCACATCATCCTTGCCGACATAAATCCGTAACAGCAACTTGATGGCTTCAACCACTTCGATGCCGCTCTCGTGGAGTGTGCGCAGATCCTCCGGCACCTTACCGCCCAAACTCAACTTCTGATTGATCTTGTGGCGCCCGACCTTGCCCAGATCATACCGCCTCGGCTCAAAGAAAAGGCGCTTGAGCAATGTCTTGGCGTTTGAAGACGTCGCGGGGTCGCCGGGGCGCAGACGCTTGTAGATGTCCTTAAGCGCATCCTCCTCCGAGTGGATGCCGGCTTTGGCGTCCTCGCGCAAGGTCTTGATCAGCACACCCTCGTCCACAGTCACATCGACAACCTCGATAGTGTCGAAACCGGCCGCCCCGATCTGCTCCAGCAGCGCCGGCGTGATGGGTTCGTAACGTCGCGCCAGAACAGCCTGCGACTCGACATCGATCAGGTCGTCCTTCATAACCAGCGTTTCGAGGGTTTCCGCCGCGTAGGACTTTTTGACCGACAATTTCTTAAAATCGTAAAAGAGCGCCAGAATTTCATCGTCAGAACCGTACCCCAACGTGCGCAGGAAGGTCGTCGCGTAAAACTTGCGGCGGCGGCGGCGGCGATCCATGTAAACCCACATGATGTCGCTGGAATCAAACTGGATCTCGATCCAAGAGCCGCGGTCGGGAATGATGCGCACCGAGAAAAGCGTTTGTCCGTTGGGGTGTAGCGCCTGCTCTGAGCAGATGCCGGGAGAACGATGCAACTGCGAAACGATGACGCGTTCCGCGCCATTGATCACGAACGAACCGTCTCTGGTCATCAGGGGCATCTCGCCCATGTAAACGTCTTCCTCGCGTGTCTCATCACCATCCTTAAGGCGGAAGGTCGCGTGCAGAGGAGCGGCATAAGTGTTGCCGTCCGCCAGCGAGTTCAGCTCGTCTGCTTTGGGCTCGCCGATCTCGTATTTGACAAAATCAAGGGTGTACCTGCCGTCGTAACTGTCTATAGGGAAGACTTCGTGGAAAATCGCTTGGAGCCCCTTTTTATCGCGCTTGCCCGGTGCCACGTCGCTTTGCAGGAAGTCCCTATAGGACTTCGTCTGGATATCGATCAGGTTGGGCGGCTGGATAACGGCTTTCAGCTTGCCAAATGTTTTGCGTTCAACCATTGCCTACCTCAGGTTGTGTTTTTTTAAAAGATGCCGTCAAATAAGAAACCCCGCACTTCAAGACAAGTTCTTGTGCCCGCCGACAAGCATGACGCTTTTTCCCCACCGCCGGTTGTGAAAAGAAGTGTGGTAAGCGGCCACTTTGTTAACTGATTCACACTTCGGCAGTGTCTCGCATCAAGCGCTGATCGTTTGCGTTGTGCCTCTTTTTTGACGACTGTAAAACCGATGGCCTCTCG
>JAQWAM010000323.1 GCA_028707675.1 Kiritimatiellia bacterium
CGCGCGCCGCGCTGAAGGAGGGTAAGCAGGCCGCGGCCCAGCGCGCGCTCACGAGTTACCGCGCGGCACAGGTGCTGACGACCAAGCTGGAGCAGAAGCGCTGGGTCTTCGAGCAGTACCTGATGAAGATGGAGACCGCCGGAACGGACGCCGAGTTCGCCACGGCGCTGGCGGCGGTCAACAAGGTCACGGACATCAATCCCGAACTTGTCGAGGACGTGTTCGACACGGCGGGCGAGCTGCTGGGCGAGCAGCAGGACGCCGACCGCTTCTGGAGCGCGCTCTACGACAAGGAGATGGAGGGGGCGAGCGGCAATCTGGAGGACCGCATCCCGTCCATGGACGAGCTGGCCAAGGCGCTGGAGCAGGAGGCCGCGGCGGAGATCGGCGGCGCCGGCGCGAAGACGGCGTCCGAGATCGAGGGGCGCATAAGCGGCGGCCGGGAGAGGGTGCGGGAGATGCTGAAATAGGTTCTAGGGTTCAAACGCGGCTTGCGCCGCTGGTTCAAGGGTTCAAGGGTTCAAACGCGGCTGGCGCCGCTGGTTCAAAGGTTCAAGGGTTCAAACGCGGCTTGCGCCGCTGGTTCAAGGGTTCAAGGGTTCAAACGCGGCTGTGGTCAGATATGCGTTGAAATGAGATAGAGGGTGTGAGCGAATGTGCAATGGGCGGGCGAGCGCTTGCCCGCGAGCCGTTGAATCAGGAGGGGTCGATGAGTGTGGACAAGACTGATCTGTCGCAGCGCAAGCGGCTGGCGCATCTGCCGCCGGTTGAGCGCACTGACCGTCCGGTCATCCTGTTCGTGACACTGACCGTGCAACCCCGAGGGGATTTTCTGGCGTCGGATATGTTTCACGCTGCGTTTCTCGTCGCGTGCGCTGATGCAGATACATGGATGGTAGGCCGGTATGTGATCATGCCGGATCATGTGCATCTGTTCTGCGCGCCGGGAGGGTTTCCTGCGATTCCGGTGCGGCGTTGGACGCAGTATCTGAAAAGGCGCGTGACAATTCGGCTGGAAGAGGCGGTTGCGGCTCGCGGGGACGCTCGCCCTACAGGGCATGGACCGGCGGCTCGTGAGGACCAGCCTACGCCAAGGCTACGGTTGGCAAGCACTCGCCCTCCAGGTGGTGCCAGACGTTCGCTGGGGGGCGAGCGTCCCCGCGAGGCGTGAGGGCGGCGCTGAAAGGAGTGAGCGATGAAAAGCATGGGCGAGATCAAGGCGGGGCATGAGAGCGCTTGCGCGGAGTTCGTGAAGGCGCGGGATTACCGGCGGGCGGCGGAGGAGGCGGCGCGCGCGGCGGCGTGCGGCTTCGCGCTGGCGGAACGCACGGGCGGCGCGGTGGCCGGCGCGCACACGCGCGACGCCGAAGGCTGGCTGGAGATGGCGTATGAGCTGAGGGGGAGGCAGTCGGCAGTCGGCAGTCGGCAGTCGGCAGTTGGCAGTTTGGGCACTGGAGGGCGAGCGTCCCCGCGAGCCGGAGGGCAGTCGGCAGTGGGGCAGTCGGAGGAGGGCGGCGCGGCGGAGGGAGACGAGTGGCTGGTGGCGGAGACGCCGGAGGTCTCGTTCGACGACATCGCGGGCATGGCCGAGGCCAAGGAGGCGCTTTTCGACATGATCGTGCATCCGATGCGCGAGCCGGAGAAGGCGCGGGCGCTAAAGCTCAAGCCCGGCGGCGGCGTACTGCTCTACGGCCCGCCCGGCACGGGCAAGACCATGTTCGGCAAGGCCATCGCGCGCGAGATCGACGCGCCCTTCTTCTACGCCTCGGGCGCGCAGCTCCGATCGAAATGGCACGGCGAGAGCGAGCAGCGTCTGAGCCGCCTGATCCGGGCCGCGCGGTCGCGTCCGGTCGCGGTGCTCTTCCTCGACGAGGTGGACGGCCTTTTGCCGCGCCGCACCGGCGGTTCGTCGGTGGTGGACAACCGGATCGTGACGCAATTCCTGGCGGATGTCGGCGGGTTCCGCGACTCTGAGAACATTTTGCTCCTGCTGGGCGCGACCAACAAGCCGTGGGAGATCGACGAGGCGGTCTTCCGCACCGGTCGGTTCGACGAGAAGATCCACATCGGCCTGCCCGACGCGGCGGCGCGCGGCGGTCTGCTGAAGATGCATCTGGCGGGGCTGCCTCTGGATGCGGGCTTGGAGATGGAAACGTGGGTTGCGCGTCTCGAGGGCTACACGGGCAGCGACATCGTCGGGATCATCCACGACGCCAAGCGCGCGGCGCTGCGGCGCAGCGTGCGGACGGGCGGCGACCCGCTGATCGAGGCCGGCGATCTGGAGCAGGCGCTCAAGACCATTCCGGCGTCGGTGACGGAGAGCATGCTGGCGCAGTACGAGCGCTTCCGTCGGCAGCGGTTCGGGTAGGGAGTTGTTTTACTTGCGCGGCGGATTCAAGGTGCTATTATATTAAACCGTTTTCCGCCAGACAGGAAAATCAATGAGCTGTTCAGGCGGGCGGATTGTTTTCAAACCAGGAGTAAACGGATATGGCCAAGATTGATTTCGGCGGCGTTGTCGAGACCGTCGTGACGCGTAAAGAGTATTCTTTGAAGAAAGCCCAGAAGGTGCTGAAGAACGAAGTCATAGCCGTGATCGGCTACGGCGTGCAGGGGCCGGCGCAGTCGCTGAACATGCGCGACAACGGGGTAAACGTGATCATCGGACAGGACAAGCGCTTCGCGAATGACTGGAAGCGCGCGGCCAAGGACGGCTTCAAGCCGGGCAAGTCGCTGTTTGACATCGAGGAGGCCTGCGAGAAGGCCACGGTCATCATGATGCTGGTCAACGACGCCGCCCTGAAGCAGGTCTGGCCGCGCGTCAAACCCTATCTCACGGCAGGCAAGGCGCTGTACTTCTCGCACGGTTTCGGCTGGGTCTACCGCAATCTGACTGGCATCAAGCCCGGCGCGGACGTGGATGTGATCATGGTGGCGCCCAAGGGCTCCGGCACTTCGGTGCGGCGCAACTTCCTCGCGGGTGTCGGCATCAACTCCAGTTTCGCCGTGGCGCAGGACGCGACCGGGCGGGCGCTGGACAGGACTTTGTCGATCGGCATCGCGGTCGGTTCGGGATATCTGTTCCCGACCTCGTTCGAGCACGAGGTCACCTCTGACCTGGTCGGCGAGCGCGGTGTGCTGATGGGCGCCTTGGCCGGGATCATGGAGGCCCAGTACGACGTGCTGCGCAAGAACGGGCACAGCCCCTCAGAGGCCTTCAACGAGACGGTCGAAGAGCTGACGCAGAGCCTGATCCGGCTGGTTGACGAGAACGGCATGGACTGGATGTATTCCAACTGCTCGGCCACGGCCCAGCGCGGCGCGTTGGACTGGAAGCCGAAGTTCAAGAAGGCGGCGGCGCCGGTCTTCAAGGATCTCTACGAGGCGGTCAAGAGCCAGAAGGAAGCCAAGCGCGTGATC
>JAQWAM010000324.1 GCA_028707675.1 Kiritimatiellia bacterium
GAACGAGGTGGCCCTTGCTAAAGAGTCGCGATCCGACCTGCTTGCCATGATCGAGAAGGAGATTGGAAAACCTGATAACCGGGCGTTTCTGGATGACACCGAGCTACTGATGCGGGCCTTCCGGGTGCTGGGGCCGGATGACCGTCTGCGCGATATATACGGAGCGCTGATGAAGGATCAGATTGCGGCCTATTACGATTCGGAGAGCAAGCGCCTGGTGTATGTGGACGAGAACGCGGACATGCTCGGCAAAAAGTTCGGCAAGGAAGAGCGGGCCGTGCTTGAGCGGTTCGTGTACGTGCATGAGTTCTGCCACGCGGTGGAGGACAGCCATTTCGACCTTGAAAACCTGTTGAAAACGTCCATGTCCACGCTGGACCGCAATCTTGCGGCGACATCTTTCGCCGAAGGCAACGCGGTGCTGGCGGGCGCTGACGGCGTCATGGACGCCATGGGCGTTCCCGCCAACACGGCCGCGCCTTTGCCGGCGTGGTTTGTCAGCATGCTGGGGCATGTGGATGTCGACGAGACGGCGGAGGGTTTGGAGCAGGCGCCGCCTTTTCTGGCCGGGGCGCTGCTGCGGCCTTATATTGACGGGACGGTCTTCAGCAACCGCCTGCGCCGCGACGCGGGCTGGCGGGCGATCGACGCGGCCTATGCCGATAAGGTGCCGCTGACAACGGCCGAGATAGCGTACCCCGAGCGGCGGTATCTGAAAAGCTTCGCCGCCGCCGAGTTCGAGCCGGATGAAGCGCTCTTCGCCGCGCCTTGCGGCGGTGTCGTCACCAACAGCCTGGGGGTCATGGGCATCGCCCTTTGGCTGGGCGGGGAACGGGCGCGCGCCCCGGCCGATTACGGTTTTCTCAAAGGGTGGTTCGGCGACCGGGTTTATCTGCTGAAAGACGATGCCGGCGGCGCCGCTCGGGTGGTGTGGCTGTCGTACTGGGAACGCCCGGGCATGGCCCGCGCCTTCCGCCGCCGCGTCGGGAAACGCCTGAAAAAAGATGCGGGCGATGCGGAGTGGAGCGTGCTTCGCGAAGGCCGTCTGGTGGCGGCGGTCTGGGACGCGTCCGGCACCAAGGCGGGCGGTGACATGCCCTCTTGCGGGGAGACGGCCGAGACCGCGCTGCGCACAAAAGTGCGGGCCGCGACGCCGGCCCGTTTGTGGTCATGGCTCAACGATCTGCCGTGGCCGCTGCGTTTTCCGCATTATCCGGGGCACTCCGGCGGGTTCGAACTTTTGGGAGGGTACGCCTGTGATCTTCACAGCGGCGACGCCTTCTTCCGCTGGAGCCTGCTGGGCGGGGGCGCTTGGCGCGTGGAGAGCAACGCCGACCGGCATTACGGCGGATTGCTGTGGGGCTTGGCGAAGCATGTCAAAGACGAACGCTCGGACTTCACCTACTGGAAGCTGCCTGTGCTGGCGTCGTGGCACCGACGCGGCGGGGGCGAAGGCCTGCGCTACCGCTGGAGCCTGCTGTGGGGCTTGCTGGCGGACGGCAGCGAGCGCCGCGCGCGGGTATTGTTCGTGCCGGTCTGGCGCGAGTCGCAGTAGGCGGCGACGGGACACTCCGCGCAGGCGGGGTTGCGGGGGAAGCAGCGGGTCTGGCCGAAGGAGACCAGATACGAGTTCCAGGTGATCCAGTAGCGTGTCGGCAGGATTTTACGCAGGGCCATCTCGGTGTCGTAAGGGGTTTTGGTGCGGAGCAGCCCCAGTCGGTTGGTGATGCGGTGGACATGCACGTCCACGCAGATCGCGGGCTTGTTGAAGCCGAGCGCCACCACCAGGTTGGCGGTTTTGCGGCCGACCCCCGGCAGCTCGCACAGTTCTTCCACGGTTGCGGGAAGGACGCCGCCGAATTTTGCGTCCAGCGCGTCCGGCAGGGCTTTCAAGTGGCGTGTCTTGTCGCGGAAGAAGCCCACGGGGTAGATCAGCTTTTCCAACTCTTGCGCTGGTATCGCGCGCAGATCCGCCGGTGTGGTGACGCGGCTGAAGAGCCGCGCGCAGGCGGCCGCGGTGCAGGCGTCTTTGGTGCGCGCGCTCAGGATGGTGCCCAGCAGCACCCGGAACGGGTCGCGCGTCTGCACCGCCACCAGATCGATGATCGGCGCCTTGGCGCTGCCGAAGGCTTTTTTCAGCAGCCGGTTCACGGCCGGTATGTCGGATGCGGTCATGTCATTGCTGGGCGATGCTTTGCCGCGACCTCCAGAGGTCGCGGTCACGAGTGCAAAAAAGTGGGGCGGAATCTTGCCGAAACTCTCGTTCGGGCGGGGATTATATTGTTATAGCCGGGCCTAAGTCAAAAAATAGAGAAAAAACATGTAAAAAAACGGTATGATTGGCTCATAAGAAGTAAAGGGCGAATTGATATGCGGCCACCGCAAGAAAACGCAAACTCTTTAGAGCCTCGGTACGTGAGCCTGCTGACCAAGGCGCAGATGGACCTTTACGCGTTCATCTGCATGCTGCTGGGGCACCGTGACGATGCGGAAGACATATTGCAGGAAACCAACCTGATGCTGATGCGTCATGCGGCGGAGTATGACGGACAGCGCGCCTTCCTGCCGTGGGCCAAGGCCTTCGCCTACAATCAGGTGCGGAAATATCTGAAGAGCCGGTCGCGCAGCCCGCTGGTTTTCAGCGGCGAGCTGGTTGACGCCATAGCGGACGACGCGCTGCGGGAAGAGGGGGCTGACCGTCACGAGCTTGAGCTGCTGGACCGCTGCATCAAAAAGCTCACGCCCGCGCAGCGCGGGCTGATCCAGAACCGTTATTTTGAAGATCAGAGCGTGGAGACGCTGGCCGGGCGCATGAACAAATCGCCCGTATCGGTTTATGTGCAGATTCACCGCATCCGCAAACTGCTGGGCAAGTGCATCGAGTCCTATCTGCGGACGGAGAAGCTGGCTGAAGTTTCGGCGGAGGGGGGCGCGTGATCGGTCCTGACGCATATTTTGAAGACCTGCTGATGCGTGTGGTCGAGGGCAAGGCCACCGAGGACGAGACCGCCACTTTCGGCGGCATAATCCTGATGGACCGCGAGCTGCGGAAAGTTTACGCCCTGGAGATGAGGGTTCACGCCCTGCTGTGCTGCAAGAGCAAAGGGCAGGGGGCGCTGCGGGGTGCGGCGTCCGCTACGGGGCATGGGGCGATGCGCACGAGCTTTTTGCCCCTCGATTCTCTCGGGGGCGGCGAATACGCCTCAAAAATCAAAGTGCGCCCTGCCCCATGTCCGCTTCGCTCTTCGGGTAAAGCTGGCGACGATGGAAGAAGGCGGGACTGGCTGGGGGCGGGGCGGAAGGTTGCGGCGGCGGCGGCGCTGGCGCTGGCGGCGGCCGGGCTGTGGCTGGCGGCGGGTGACGGGCGACAGGCGACAGGCGACGGGCGGGTGGCGGCCGCGGAGAAACCGGCCGGGCCG
>JAQWAM010000007.1 GCA_028707675.1 Kiritimatiellia bacterium
TCGTGCCACTCCATGCCCCCTGCGCCGTGCACCGCCTCCGGCACCGCGTGTTTGCCTAGCAACGCAAGCGTCGCAGCATCATGCACATACACCCACGAATCCGCCGCGCCGGGCTCCTGATTGAACTTGCCGTGATTGACCGCCACGTACACCTTGCCGTTATGGAACGTGAGATCCCCGTAATGATTCGGAACATCCACTCTTCCCGTCTCTTTGCCGCCGCTGTCGGTTTTAACCAAAACCGTGGTGAAAGACCAGAATATGTTCCCCTGGTCATCCCTGACAATACCCTGCAGGTGTCCCTTGTAATCCCCGGGGCAGTTGACCCGATCTTGCGCCGCGCAGAAATTCAGAACCCCGCCAGCAGCCAACACCAACATTGCTCTCTTCATTCTGTCATCTCCTTTTCACTGGCATGCCATAGTGATGCCCGGATTTAACCTTACCACCTAAACACCTTACGACCTAAGCTTCCTATGGGACGCTACTGATTTCAGGCATCCTCAACGATCTTGGGCAGCCTGAACTCGGCGCCGCTGCGGTCAGGAGCGTTCGCCAGAAACCTTTCGCGATCCAAGGACGGCGCGACCTCGTCCTCGCGCATAACATTGACCAGCGGCTGCCCGTGCATAGTCGCCTCGACACCGGAAACATCCACGCTGGCGATCTGATCCACATATCCGACAATCGTTTCCAACTGCGCTTGGAACAGCCGCTTCTCCTCCGGCGTCAAATCAAGACGCGCCAGCTCCGCCACGTATGAAACGTCAATCTTTTTAGTCATTCCGCAAGCTTCCGTCCTAGTCTATTACATCACGTATAAATCAGCCTTCTAGCACACTGTACAGCTAAAAAAATTCGGGCATGATTTCATTGTTTACATGATGTAACTGCTTTATTCCAATCATGTAAATCCTGTCATCCTGTCTAGGAAAACCACCGCTTTTGTTTTCACTGAATACTAAGTATACTCATCTGCCAAGCGTGACTCAATTCAAAAGAACGCAAAAAAAGAGGGCGCGGCTTAACACCGCGCCCTCGTTCACAAACCATTTGATCCGCGGACTTATCAGCGCCCGTAAATCTCGACTTCCGTGTAGTGGTTCATCTCGTTGGATGTGTTGCCGCGGCTGTAAAAGCGCACATAGCGTCCTTTCACCCCGTTCACCGCGAAGGGGCGTCCGTAGTGATCCTCCACATACTCTTTTTCCTTGCCCTCACCCAACTTTGACGAGTTGTCGTGATCGTTGTTGAAAACGGTCACAACCCCGTCGATGAAGTCCGGGTCATTCGAGATCTGGCAGATCACGTCGCGGTACACACGCGCCTCACCGTGATAATGCCACACGCACGCCGCCTGTATTTCTTTCTCCGCGCCCAGATCCACCTGCACCCACTGCGTGCCGGGCCCGAGTTCGACATACGTCGCGGCGTCATGCTCTTTGTCGCCGTCCGTGATATACTCCAGCTCTCCGATTATCGGCTCGGGGTCACTCGACGTGACCTTGCAGTCGCGCGAAAGAACCTTGTCCGCACCTGCCGGAACCTCCAGCGGAGGGCGCGGCTTTCCGCCGCGGGCAGGCTCCAAGTTCGGCGAGCGGATATCCTTGGGCGTTCCCGTGAACTGCGGCTTCGGCAGTTCGATCTTGAGCTGCACCTTGCCCGCCTCCTGAGCCCCGGCCACAACCGCCAAACCGGCCATGGCCGCAACCAGCATCATTTTGTCCATCTTCATACCATCCTCCTTATCCGGCTCCCTTCGAAGCCAATAACCGTTTGTTGTTACTTTTTCATCGTTTGTCCGACCTGTCCGACACGTCCGACACGTCTGACACCTAAATCCTTACCCCGCTCGATACCGGGAACTCCCCGTACCTGCGCACCGGACTACGCACACGATCCAGCCACTCCGGCTGCCCGCGCGCCGTCAGCACCCCGCTGCCGGCCAATTCCTCACACGCCCGCCTGATCTCCGCCGGGCGCATGCCCAGACTCGCCGTAGACAGCGCGTCCGCCACCGCGGCGGTCGGCGCGCAGGCCCATGCGGCGCTGTGCCGCACGGCCGCGCCGCCCCGCCGCACGTCCACCACATGCGCACCCTTCACCTCAAACCCGGAGCCGCTCAAGGCCCCGCCGCTCATTCGCACGGTCTCCAACCCGGCCCGCCCGCGCCAGTCGCCGCCGACATTTACCGGCCATCCTCCGCCGCCGGCCTCCATCGATCCGCGGGCCGCGACCGTGCTGGTGCCGCCGTGTACCAGAAAATCCGTGAAGTCCCAGTCTTTTTCCAGCAAATCACATGCCACATCCAGCGCGTACCCCTTGGCGACCGCTCCGAAGTCAAGCTCCAGCGGGCTCGGCCGCCCCAGCCGGTCCGGCCGCACCGCCACCAGCAGATTCTCCGTGTCGATAACCAGCCGGTTCATGCCGCACGCCGCCAGCGCATCTTCCAGCTCACGCGCGGTCAGCGCCCGCCAGCGGTGCTTGACCTCCCGCAGCCTGTCCATCACGCTGCCCACCGTCACGTCAAAGCGCCCGCCGGTGGCCGCGCACACGCGCGTCGCTGTCAGCAGCAGATCCATCAGCTCCGGCGCCACCCGGAAGGTCTCGCCCGGTTTCAGCCGGCTGATCAGCGCCACCTCGCTGGCGTCCAGAAAGCGGCTGCACATCTGCTCCAGCCGGTCGACCTTCTGAAACACGGCGTTCGCCGCGCTGACCGCCAATCGCCGGTCATCCGCCACGATCATCAGCTCGAAAACCGTGAACATGGCCTGATGCTCGAACCGGAGCCCCCGATCTGTCATATAACCGCCCGCCCGTTACTCCTTGCGGCCGCCCGTCAAAAGCATCCAGGCCGAAACCGCCAAAAACGCCATGGACGAACAACGGTGCGTCCACAGCATGATCACTTGCCACCCGGTGTCGAACAAGGTCATCATCGGCGCGACCGCCGAGAAGATGACCGCGGAGCCGAGCATCAGGACCACCGCCCATAGCCCGTTTCGCCGGTTGTTCGCCAGCCTGCGGCTTCCGCGCAGCCATATCAACGCCATCAGGCACACCGCGAAGAGGCCGCCCGCAACCATGTGAAAAATCAGCGCGTACCCGGTCATCAGATGGAACAGCCAGCCAGAAACGCCGGACAGCCCGAGGTAAACCGCCGCCGCGCCCAAACCCCAAGCCGAAAGTTGATCGATCTTAACCATCAGTGTCTCGGTCGGCTTGCCGTACGGGATGCCGCCCTTGCCCAGCGCGACCGGCACCGCCGCGGCGACAAACGCCACCGAAACCAGCGCTATCAAAACGAAAACAACCCAGAGGAAGACCTTGAAGAGCGGGCGCATAAGGAAGGTTATCCCGAAAACCTTGTTGTAGCTGCCGCTAAGCTCCATGAATGCGTGCTGCGCCTTCACCAGCGCGCGGGTCGTCAGCAGCGGTCCGGTAGAAGCTACCTGCGTGAAGAAGAATGCCGAGTCCGGCGTGTGGCAGTCAGCGCACTTGGCCGGCGCCGCGCCGCGCGCCATCCTTCCGGGACGCACGTCGTGGCCGACCGCCCAGGAGACCGCGGCCGCCGCCTTCTCCTCGCGAACAACAAGCTCGCCGCCAGCCCCCAACTCCCAAACCTGTCCGTGCGCCACGTAAACCGCGCGCTCCACGCCGCGCTCTTGCATCCGCTTAAGGCCCGCCGCCGCCATCTCTTCCGTGAGGGTATAATCGCTGCCGCCCAGCGCCTTGACATTTTTGGCCACATATTCAGAAACCAGCGGTGTGAACGACCCGTCCTTATACCATCCCGCCTGCGGCACATCGCACGCGCCCGGCGCGTTTGTGGAGATCATCGTGTCGCCGCTGCCGCCCCGATAAAAGAGCGCGCTCCCGATCACTACCGACCCGTAACCGTTGGTCACCGCCAACGGCGAGGCATCCAATGTCTGCAAAAGGTTGGCGAGTTCTTTCTCCGCATCCTGCCGGGCGATCAACTGTTCGTCGCTCATCTTTTCAGTGTCGGCTGCCGGGTCATACGCGGGTATAGCCGCGATCAGGTTGGTCGCTGTCTTGTAATACCAGCCATCCGCCGCGGCAGACCCCTCTACCGGCACCGCCACGCCGTCCACATTGCTTTGGAACAACGCGCCGCCGATCGCCAGCGTCGGTTTGCCGGGGATGTTGGCGTCTGTAGCCAGTGTGTTCAGCAGGAGCCCGGCCTGCTCGCGCACGTCCAGCAGCCCGGCGCAAGCCTCGTGCACACGCTCCGGCAGCAGCGGCGTCACGCTGGACGGGTCATCGGCGCCGCGCGCACCCCAGAAGGCAGGCCACGCCATGCGGCGCGGTTCGATCTTGCCCGCGCTGTTGCGCACGAAAACCGGCTCGATGATGAAAGGCTGCGGCGTGGCCCAGCGGGCGCGGCCGTAGACCCCCATGCGGTTGGCGCGCGATGTGCGCACCTGCGCCAGCTCGCCGTCGCGGGTCACCCCGGAGTGGCAGGCCGTACAGCTCAAATCCTTGAAATGGCTGATCGGAATGCCGACATGCCGCGGCAGCGGCGCGCCGTACCGCCCGGCCTTGACACCGTTTTCACCCATGTGGCACGCGGTGCAACTGGCTGTCGCGCGGGCGCGATCCATGCACCCCGTGTTGTCGCCCTCGTAACCGCGCGCGATCTTGTGGTCCAGCCCGGCCGAGTGGCAGTCGGTACAGGACATGCCCGCGCGCAGATGCACATCGCCGTCAATATCCTTACTTCCCATTCCGGCCTGCGAGGTCGCGTGGCAGTTCAGGCAGTTCTCCGAACGAGGATTGCCGACCTCAAGAACCACACGGTTCTTGGAGTCGAACCGGCGCTTGTCATATAGCACATGCGGCGGCACGGCGTAGACCGCGTCATCGCGGTTCAGACCGCGCAGCAGCCCCCAGTAGTCGGCCACACGCGAGCCCATGCCGCGTATATCACCCAGGCCCAAGGCGCCGGTCGCGGCCCAGCGGTAGTTCTGCCGCAGGATCAGCCGTACCCATTCGCTATGGTCATACTCCGCACTTTGGCTGTGGCAGGCGAAACAGTTCACCTCCACCGGCCCCGAAACCTCCCAGCGCGCGCGCGGTCCGCCTTCCGCGTAAAGGTCCGCAGGCTCGGCAATGTCACCGCCCGGCAGGTGCCGCCCGAAGGCATAGACCCATTCCCAGTCGGTCATGCCGAGCGCGCCGGGCTTGTGCGTACCCGGCCAGTCGCGCAGGCTCATGGGGATCTGCGAGCCGCTCACGGGATCAATCAGAAACCACGGCTGCGCCGGCCGCCCCGGCTCCCGGGAGGAGGACATGTTGGAGTGCCAGCCCGCCGCGATGGTCTCGTAATCGTGGCACTGGCCGCAGGTCTTGCGCGCGCTCATCGGCAAGGCGCCCGGCGCGCCGGGCACGATCGGGTCGCCGAACTCGTCATTAAGAGCCAGACGGTGTACCGGCACATTACGCCCGCCGTCCCAGTGCGATTCTACCGCCGCGAATGCCGCAACGGACGCAAGCGCCAAAACCGTTGTCAAAAGTCTTTTCATCTTTGCTTTCCTATCTTCTGCCAGACCTGTCAGACACGTCCGACCTGTCAGACTTTTGAACCTTACTAAACGTGAAACTCTTCCGGCTTGAAACGGATCGTCTTGCCCTCGGCCACTGAACGGTTGGCGGCCAGCACCGCCACCGCCGACTCGTACGCCAGACTGGCCGGGCAGGTCAGAAGCTCCGGCTTGTTGCGGCGGACCGCCAGGAAGAAATTCTCAAGATGCGGCATGTGCGCCGGCTTGAGCAGATCTACCGGCAACGGCCATCCGTCTGCCTCGGCCGTCACGCGCACGTCCAGCGCCGCGTTGGAGGTAACCGCAGCCTCGACAGGCTTCTTGAGCGGCAGCACCAGCCCCTGCTTGGCGAATATGTCCCAGTTGGGCACACCGTCACGCACCTCGCGCTGCACCGCGTTGCCGCGCGCCGCGATCTCGGAAATGGTCAGCGAACCGTTCTCGCCCATGAACTGTTCGTAAAAACCGCCGCGGCTGGAGGTCGTCAGCACCTGATAGTAGGCGCGGTTGATCACGCCCTCCTTGGTCTTGAACTCGTAGATCGCCATCACGTTGTCGTTCATCTGGCGATTGTAATAGTCGTTGCCGCCGATGGCCGTGACCGTGACGGGCACACAATCCCACACCCAGAAGAAAAGGTCGATCTGGTGCGAACCCAAGTCAACCATCGGCCCGCCCCCGTACTTGTCGAACCAGCGCCAGTTGAGGAACTGCTCCATGTTCTCGTAGCCGTACTTCTGCAGGGTCTCGGTCGGGATGTTCAGTCGTTCGCGCACCGACAGGAACGGCGCCACCGAGCGGTTCCACTGGCCGTAGGCGTGCGTCACGCGCCCCAGCATCTTGGCCTCGCGGATCACGCGATTGATGGCGTGCATGTAACGCGGGTTGGAACGGCGCTGATGGCCGATCTGGAAAATCTTGCCGGTGCGGCGCTGGCCCAAGACCATCTCCTTGGCTTTCTCAAGGCGGTTGGACATCCCTTTCTCGCAATAGACGTGCTTGCCCTTCTCCATGCAATAGACGCTGTGCTCCGCGTGCATCCAGTCCGGCGTCGCCACGATCACGCAGTCGATGTTCTTGTCCTCTTTGTCCAGCATCTCGCGGTAATCTTCGTACACGTTGATCTCGTGGCCCAGCGAGCGCAGCCGCCCGCGCGCCATCTTGCGGCGGTAGTTCCAGATGTCGCAGACCGCCTTGAACCGCACCCCGGGGATCTTCATCGCGGCGTCGGTGAGTATCTCGCCCTCGGCGCCGTAACCGATCACCGCCACATTAACCTGATCGTCCTTGGGGCCGATCGTGTTGGCCTCCTGACTCAAAATGTTGAAGCTCGGCAACAGGGCTGCCGCAGCCGCGGTGGATTTGATGAAGTCTCTCCGGTTGGCTTTCGTGATGTCCATGCTATTGCTCCTTTTGATCGCCGGATTACCGAGACCGGGCGCTTCCGCCCCCCAAAAACCTCCGGTGACCCGCCGTCCTCCTCCGATTCATGGTTCATTTAAGCAAAAAACTGCGCGGCTGTCATGTCCACCATTTGGTTATGGTTGCGATTCAAAGATGTTTCAGTTGAACCTGAATTATTTTGGGGTATTTACATGCGCCAAAGTTTGTTGTAAAGTTCGTCCCCAATGTTGCGTGGGACGTGTTTTCGTATTATGCGGGAACATGGTTCGCAATGTGAAAGGATTGGGGACATATGTCAAAGGTAACTTTCGTACCGCAAATCGTGACCGGACTGATGATCGCCGGAACCTGCTTAAGTGTGGCGGGCTTCATGGCCGGCTGTCAGACCGCGGGGAACTGCGGCAACAACAAAAAGGGGTGTGCCAGGATGGATAACGGGGCTTTTTACAAGGAAGGCAAATTCGACAGCGCAAAGGCGAAGCAGGCCTATTTCGCTCTTATGGAGAAATTCAATGTGCCGGTCTATGCCGCGCTGAAGAAAGACGACGGGTTCTTTTGGGCTGTCGATTTTGCCAAAGGCGACTTTGCCTCGTTCGGCATGGGCGGCGTGATCTGGGCGAACGAGAAGGCCGAGGGGTATTTCGGCCACGACATCTATCTGCTGCCGGGCCAGAGCATTGCCGAACACCGCCATGTGGCCACGAAGGACAAGGACGGCAAGGCCATCCGCTGCAAGATCGAGAGTTGGCAAGTGCGGCACGGGTACGTGTACGGGTTCAGCGAGGTGGGCGAACCCAATCTCGACAAGTATCCTGAAGCCAAGGCGATGCTGTCAAAAGTGCAGATCCCGCACCTCAAGAGCGTGCATGTCGAGCGGTGGGAGGCGGACGGCACAATCAACAAGCTGGCGGCTCCCGAGACGTGGCACTTCATGATGGGCGGCAAGGACGGGGCGATCGTGACCGAATACGCGACGTATCACGATGGGGCGGGTCTGCGCTTCTCGGTGCCGGGCGTGGGTTTTTAAGTTCAATAAGGAGAAAGAACATGACGTATCACCATACAGGCATACCGGTCTTCGACAAGATGGAAGGCATGATGTTCATAGAGCCTCTGAAGGTCTGGGTCACCGATGCGGGCGCAAGCCGCTATAAAGTGGAGTTCCTCTATTTCGAGCCTGACTCCCCCATGGCCGCCGCCGTCCAGGGCGAGACGCATGTGGCTTATGCCGTGGAGAACATCGAAGAGGCCGTCAAAGGCAAGAGCGTGCTCTGGCCGGTCTGCGAACCGATGCCGGGGCTCAAGATCGCCTTCATCTATGACGAGGGCATGCCGGTAGAGCTGATGCAGATGGGCTGAACCCAGTCTGGAAAACAATCATCATTTAAATAACCCGGGAAAACAAAGGTTACAGCCATGCCAATGAAAAAGTTTATCAACGATCCCGCCAACCTGACCACTGAATTGCTGGAAGGTTTCGCGCTGTGCTATAAAGGCAAGGTTAAGATCGTCAGCGACAAGATCGTAGTGCGGGCAACGCCCAAAGACGATGGCAAAGTCGCGATCGTCACCCTCGGCGGCGCCGGCCACGAACCAGCCCTGAGCGGATTCGTGGGCGAGGGAATGCTCGACGCCAGCGTGGTCGGAGACATCTTCGCCGCCCCGGGCGCGCCGAAGCTGCTGGAGGCTCTGCGCATGCTCAAGCGCGAAGCCGGCATCGTGCTGGTGACCTTGAACCACGCCGGTGACCGCATGAGCGCCGCCAAGGCGCTGCGCGAAGCGCAGAAAGAGGGCATCCGGGTACGCGAGATCGTGACTCACGAAGACATCAGCGCGGGTGTCGATACCGACCCCGAAGAAAAACGGGGGCTGGCCGGCTGCATACCCCTCTGCAAGGTCATCGGCGCCGCCGCCGAACAGGGGCAGGGGCTGGACGATATCGTCGAAATCGGCGAGCGCTTCAACCGCCAGATGGCGACCCTGGCCGTGGCCATGACCGGCTGCACCCACCCCCAAAACGGCGGCCCGATCGCGGTTCTGCCCGACGACGAGATGGAGATCGGCATGGGCCAGCACGGCGAAGCCGGCGGCGGGCGCAGCAAACTGCTTACGGCTGACGAGACTGCGGCACGCATGATCGAGCCGCTGACGCAGGCCACCGGCGTCAAGGCCGGAGACACCGCCATGCTGATAATCAACGGTGTCGGCGCCACCACCCTGATGGAGATGTTCATCGTCTACCGCAGGGCGGCGCAAATCCTGGCCGCGAAAGGCGTGAACGTAATACCGGGCGCCTGCGGCGAATACCTCACCGTGCAGGAGATGGCCGGGTTCCAGATGATCCTGTGCAAACTCGACGAGGATCATCTGGAGTTGTTAAAAGCCGAAGCGCGCACCCCATACTGGACCGCCTGAAGCCCGACTTAAAAGTTTCTCATGCTGACATTATCACGTTTTAAAGAGATGATCGCCGCGGCCGGCGCTGACATCCGCGCCGAAGAAAAGCTTTTTTCGGAATTGGACGCCGCTGAAGGCGGCGACGGCGACCACGGCACCGCCATCGTCACGGCCTTTAACGCGATGGCCAAGGCCGATGGCGATGACTTTAAAACATACCTGAAAAACTTGAGCGACAGGCTGCAGGACGAGGCGTGCGGTTCGACCAGCACCTTGTACGGAACATGGCTGCAGGGTATGAGCGAAGCCGTGCCCGCGAACGCTTCCGAATTGGACGCCGGCGGCGTGGCCGCTATGTTCCGCGGAGGCCTCGATGAGATCGGCTTCGTCACCCGCGCCCGCGTCGGCGACAAGACGCTGATGGACGCCCTGCTGCCCGCGACCGACGCGCTCGCGGCGGCTCAGACGCAGGGATTGCCCGCGATGTTCGCGGCTGCGGCGGATGCGGCGGAAAAGGGAGCTGAAGCGACCGGCCCTATGCGAGCCCGTTTCGGACGCGCCAAGAATCTCGGCGAGCGCTCGATCGGCCCGCGTGACGCGGGCGCGGCATCGATGGCCTGCATCTTCCGTGCTTTCGCAAAAACATTGAATTGAAAAGGAGCTTCATCATGGCAGACTTGGACGACATCCGCGACGGCAAAGAGTATGGCATCGGCGTCGCGCAACAGGCGGACGGTTTTTTCTTGAAGGGCTCCGCGCACCTTGACTGGGGCATGCAAGACCGCCTCAGCCGCATCTTCAACCCCGCGACCGGCAAGACCGTGATGCTGGCCTTCGACCACGGGTTCATTATGGGGCCCACCTCGGGCGTCGAACGCATCGACCTGAGCATCCTGCCCTTAATCGAACACGCGGACTGCCTTATGTGCACACGCGGCGTGCTGCGCTCTCTGGTGCCGCCCACCAGCCGCAAGCCGGTCTGCCTGCGCTCTGACGCGGGCACATCGATTATGACCGAGTTGAATCATAATGTGGTCATCGATGTCCAGGACGCGGTGCGCCTGAACGCCTCGGCCATCGCCGTGATGGTGGCAGTCGGCGACCCGGCCACCGAAGCCGACACCATCGCCAATCTTTATCAGGCGGTAGATGATGGCTTGGCGGCAGGCATACCCGTGATGGGCGTGACCGCCGTGGGCAAGGACATGGCGCGCGACGCGCGTTACTTCGGCCTCGCTTCGCGCATCTGCGCCGAGAACGGCGCCAACATCGTCAAAACCTACTATACCGAGGGTTTCGAGAAGGTCGTGGCCTGCTGCCCCGTGCCGATCGTGATCGCCGGCGGCAAGAAACTGCCCGAGAAAGAGGCGCTGGAACTGGCATATATGGCGATCCGGAGCGGCGCTGCAGGCGTCGATATGGGCCGTAATGTGTTCCAGTCTGAAAAGCCTGCCGCCATGATCAAGGCCGTCGGCGCGGTCGTGCATCAAGGCATGAAACCCGCCGACGCACTGCAGCTTTTCCACGACACCCCCCATCCTTAACTATTCACCCTTCTCTATTCACTTCTCTCTATCAACTTCTAACCCCCGGTGCCTTATGTTTTCAACTGACCCGCTAATGGCGCTTTCCCCTTTGGACGGACGCTACAGTTCCAAGCTGGAAGCGCTGCGTGATATCTTTTCGGAGTACGGCCTGATCAAGCGGCGCGTGACGGTCGAAGTAGCCTGGCTGGAGGCGTTGTGCGATGAGCCTGCCGTGAACGAGGCGCGACCGCTGGACGGCGAGGAAAAGGTTTGGTTGCGTGATCTGGCGGACGGCTTCTCCCTTAAAGACGCGCGACGGGTCAAGGCCATCGAATCGGCCACCAATCACGATGTCAAGGCCGTGGAGTATTTTATTAAGGAGCGTATAGCCGCAACATCGCTCGCCGACCTCGGCGAATTCGTGCATTTCGCCTGCACCTCGGAGGACATCAACAATCTGGCGCACGCCCTGATGCTGCGCGACGGAATGCTAGTGCTGCGCAAGGAGCAGGATCGCCTGAGCGACGCTTTGGCAGTGCTGGCCCGGGACAACCGCGCGGCGGCGATGCTGGCGCGCACCCACGGTCAGCCGGCCTCGCCAACCACACTGGGCAAGGAACTGGCCGTGTTTGCCGCGCGCCTGCGCCGGCAGGCCGCGCAGATCGATGCGGTGGTCATCACCGCAAAATTGAACGGCGCGGTCGGCAACTTTAACGCGCATGTGGCGGCTTATCCGGATGTGGACTGGGAGGCGCTCGCCGACCGCGTCATCGCAGGGCGTTTCGGCCTGCGCCGCAACGGGCTGACCACGCAGATCGAGCCGCACGACTGCATCGCCGAAATGTTCGACGCCCTGACGCGCTGGAACACCGTGCTGCTCGACCTCGACCGCGACATCTGGTCCTACATTTCGCTGGGCTATCTGGGACAGAAAACCGTCAAAGGCGAGGTTGGCTCTTCGACCATGCCGCACAAGGTCAACCCCATAGATTTCGAGAACAGCGAAGGCAACCTGGGCCTGTCCAACGCGGTGCTGGAGCATCTGGCGCGCAAGCTCCCGGTCTCGCGCATGCAGCGCGACCTCACCGACTCGACCGCGCTGCGCAACATGGGCGTCGGCATAGGCTACTCCCTGCTCGCCTGCCTCTCAACCTTGAAAGGTCTCGGCAAAATCACGGTCAACGCCGCCCGGCTGGCCGGGGATCTCGACGCGGCCTGGGAGGTGCTGGCCGAACCTGTCCAGACCGTGATGCGCAAACTCGGCAAACCCAACCCTTACGAACAACTGAAGTCGCTGACCCGCGGCAAGCAGATCGACGCGGAAGGCATGCGCCGTTTCATACAGGGCCTCGACATACCGGAAGCCGACAAACAGCGGCTGCTGTCGCTCAGCCCCGCCACCTACACGGGCATCGCGGACAAGCTTGTCGACAGCATATTGCAGCCAAGTTATAGGTAAGCCCGCCGCCCGGGGTTCCGGGCAAAAACGAGAGGGTAACTTCGGTGTGTGAGTATGTGGGTGTGTGAGGTAGGGACGCATCCCCGAGGCGTCCGCGGCGCTTTCGGGGAAACCGCCCTACCTTTAGTGTGACAAAATGGCCAAGTTATAGGTAAGCTGGTGCGCTGGAATACGGGGACATTGGAATGCATATTAAGAAACTGCCTGCCTTATTTCTGGCGGCGATTCTCTCCGCCTTTGCGATCGCCGACACGCAGACAGGCAATTGGCGTCCGCGTGAGAGATGGTGTGGTTTCAACCTGCTTGGCATGTTCGTCAAAGGCTCCGCAATGTCGCCAGGATATTTCCCTGAAAAGGATTTCCGGCTGATCCGCGAGCTGGGCTTCAACTTCATCCGCCTGCCCATGGATTACCGCTTCTGGATCAAGGATCAGGATTGGGAGCGTATCGACGAGTCTGTCATCTCCGAGATTGACAAGGCCGTGACTCTGGGGCGTCAATACAAGCTGCATGTGCAACTCTGCTTCCACCGCGCGCCGGGCTACACCGTCGCCAAGCCGCCCGAGCCGCGCGACCTCTTCACCGATGCGGAAGCCTTGCGCGTCTGCTGCCGGCACTGGGCTTTCTTCGCGCGGCGCTACAAGGGCATACCCTCCGACGATCTGAGCTTTAACCTCTTCAACGAGCCCGCCAAGATCAGCGAAGAGGCTTACGAAAAGGTGGCTGTCGCGCTTGTCGGCGCCATCCGCAAGGAAGACCCGGATCGTTTCATCGTTGCCGACGGCATGCTCTGGGGCACCGTTCCAGCCCTGTCGCTCTTCAAGCTCAACATCGGACAGGCCATGCGCGGCTACAAGCCGATGTCCATCTCTCACTACCGCGCGAGCTGGGTCAATATCCCGGACGATGATCCGGCCTGGCCGCCGCGGCCGCAGGCCAGCGGCTTTCTCTACGGCCCGGCCAAGGCGCCGCTCAACGTGCCGCTGCTAATCGATAACATACCGCCCTCGACACTCTCTCTCAAGACCATGACAGTCTCTGGCCGCGTTAGACTGCGGGCGGATGCGGACGGCATAGTGGTGTTGGACCGGGAACTCGATCCTAACGAAGGGGACGGCTGGTCGAATGTAGTCCACCGCGCCGAGTGGAACATTAAGCAGGGGTGTTATCTGGGTGAGATCAAGGCCGCTTTGCCGCAGGGCGCTCGACGCCTTGCCATCAGGGTCACGGCCGGCGACTGGATAAGCCTGTCCAGACTGGAGATAAACGATTACGACGGCCGGAAGGCCCGCCTGCCGCTCAATCTGGAATGGGGCAAGACCAACGCTGTTATGCGTTTCCAAGGTTTTGCCGCAGGCACACCCTTCTTGCCGCCGGAAGGCGCGAAGGACGGGATCGGTTATCTGCGCGAAAACGCGCTCGACCCTTGGCGGCCCGCCTTTGACGCCTGCGTTTTCACCATGGTCGGCGAGTTCGGCGCTTTCAACCACACGCCGCACGACATTGTCCTGGCATGGATGGAGGACAACCTGAAATTGTGGCGGGAGCACGGACTGGGATGGGCACTCTGGAACTTCAGAGGCACTTTCGGCATACTGGACAGCGGACGCGCGGATGTCCAGTACGAAGATTTCCACGGACACAAACTCGACCGCAAAATGCTGGATCTGCTGCTTAAGTATTAACCTGATGCGGGCTGCCGCCCACAATCCTCACACAAAGACACAACGGCCACAAAGGATTCTGTGAAAAACATGCGATCTAACTTCAGACTTCCTGACCTGGCAGGAAAATAGTTTGGCACTTTTTTGCATTTCACGTTAGTTCAAAGATCATTTTCATGCCCGTCTCAGGGTGGTAAAAGTTTGTCTGCGTAATATCATTGAGCAGTGC
>JAQWAM010000008.1 GCA_028707675.1 Kiritimatiellia bacterium
GCCCGACAGCGCGGCTGCGGCCTCCGCGGCCGCGGCGGCAAAGCGCCAAGACGCGTAGGTAAAGCGGCACTGTTCTCTCTCTCGCTCCCCGGCGATAGCATTCAGCAAGCGATCGGTCAATATCTGTGTCGGGGCGCGTTCTGGGATCGCCCGCAAGCGACTGACGACCGCGCGCAAGGCGGATGCTTCGTCGCCGGAAAATTCGTTAAGATGTGTGATGATGTTCATTAAATTCGTCTCCTGTCACGGCCGCTCCATAAACTCCCGCAATTTCTTCAGCGCGTTGAACATGCGCGATTTGACCGTGCCGACCGGTATGCCGAGTATTTCGGAGATTTCGGCATACGGCAAATCCTGGTATACGCCGAGTTCCACCACTTGTCGCAGCCCTTCCGGCAGCGACGCCAAGGCCTGCGCCAAGTCCAGCGAACCCGCCACGGCCGCGTGTACGGTCTGCGGCGAGGTCTGCGTTTCCGGAGGTTCGGCCGACAAATCCTTGATCAGGCGCTCTTGTCGCTTGCGGCGGCGCAGCTCGTCTATCCAGACCTGGCGCGCCAGCAGAAACAGGAAGGTGGTGAACTTGGCCGAGGCCACATAGCGTTTCCGGTAGCGGTAGAGGCGCAGGAACGTCTGCTGAACCAGATCCTCGCAATCATATTGAACGCCAGCGCGCGTGAAATAGTTCAGAATTTTTTTTTGATGACGGCGCACCAGCTCGGCGAACGCGCTTTCATCGTCGTCCCGCGCTTGCAGCATCAAGGCAACGTCGTCCATATCAGGCGGTTTGGGGCGGGCGGTCATTGGAAGAAATTGATCCGCTTAATCAGAGGCGACATTTTTCTCGTTGTGTAAGATTTTTCCGCGGTGTCCTTGTTTTCCGCCGGCTGTGGCTGCATGATTTCGAACATGCAGACAACGGCAATCAGGACAAAAGCCTTGATGCCGCCGATAACGCCGCCGACCACGGCGTCAAAAGGCTGTTTCAGCACCAGCCGGATGCCGTCCGCGAGCAGGCGGCTCACGAACAGCCAGAGCGAGAAGCAGGCCACCAGCATGATGATAAAGACGATCAGTCGGCCCGCCTGCTGGTTAGCTCCCAGAAGGCCGGCGGAGAAAACCGCGCGCGACACGGGGGTGAAGCCGAAAAAGCCCGCTGCCGCCGCAACCAGAACGCCGATAAGTCGTCCGATCTCGCCGGAGCAGCCGTTACTGAAGCCCCGGAACACCATGAAGGCGGCGATGCCGAAGGTCAGCCAATCCACGGCGCTAATACTTTTTATAAATGTGATCACGCTTCACCTATTACCCGGGCGCGGGTAAAATCCGAGCCCCAATCAATCAACTACAGCTGGACAAGCATGTGAGTTTGTGAGTGCGTGAGTTTCAAACTGCACACGCGGCTCAACAATGATCTTAAAGTCTGATAATGGTAGCGGGTCATTGCTGCGGCAGCGATTTGACCCACTGCTCGTAGGCCGGGCGGCTCTCATCGTCGGGCGGGAGCAAGGAGAGATAGAACTCGCCGTATGCGCGCGCCTCCGGCAGCCGGCTCTGGGCGTGTCGGATACGCGCCATCATTTCCGCGCTGAAGGGGGTGAAGGGGCTGCGCGCGATCATGCGGTCCAGCACTTTCTCCGCTTCCTCATAGCGGTTGAGCTGTATTGCGAGCGCGGCCGCCTGGCGGTGGCTTTCATGATGACCCGGGTTAATGTCGGCGGCTCTTTTGTAGGACTCCAGCGCTTCTTCCCGCTGGCCTTGCAGGTTGCGGACCGTTGCCAGTCCCCAGGCCGCGTTGAATGCCAGCGGATCGGCGGTCAGGGCGTCGCTGTAAGCTTTTGCCGCCCGCGCGTATTGCCGTGAACTTTGCGCGTTAATGCCGGTGTGCAGCAGGCGGGCGGCGGCAGAGGGATCGCGGCGCATGGAGTCCAGCTTTTCCGCCTGTGTGCGTTCTATGTTCAAGCGCAGGCGCTTGATGTTGTTCTCGGCCTTTTCGTGATAGCGGTTGTTTTTATCCGCCAGGTGCCGGTAAAGCTCAAAATTATCGAGCGCCTCCTCGCGCAGGTTGTATGCGTCGCGGTAAAGGCTGGCCAGATTGTAGAAGGTCGGGGCGTATTTGCGGCATGCCCTTTGCGCGCGGAGCAGGTGCAGGCGGGCCATGTCGTTGTTATGCAGCTCCGCCTCCGAAAGCGCCAGCCCGTTGAGCGCGCAGGCGGCCGCCTCGTCGCTGGAGAGCGTGGCGGCCAAGGCCTGCTCAAAGAGATTTTTGGCCTTGGGGATCTCTTTCTGGTAATAGGCGATCTGCCCCAGTCCGGCCAGCGCCTCGCCGTAGCCGGGTTTTAGTTCCAGCGCGGCGTAGAAGGCGGTCTCGGCGGGTTCCATCTCGCCTTTGGCCAGATGCGCCGAACCGAGATGGTAATAGAGGTCTGCGGAATCGCTGATGCGCCGGGCGGCGCGCGTCAGTCCGGCAATGGCTGCGGAGTAATCCTTTTGGCGTAAGGCGGCCATGCCCTGGCGCAAGTCCGCGCGGCCGGAATCCGACCCGCAGCCGCAGACCAATGCCAACGGCAGCAAGAGCAAGTTCAGGGACAAATTAAACGTCATAAAACCGTACCTTGTTTGTAAAACTGCCTGCGGCGGCGCGGGCATTTAATGGGTCACTCAAACAATATCCATATTACCCAATGCGGGCATTGCCCGCAACCCAGTTATTTCCGAAGGCGGGCGCGACAGGCGCGATTTTGTTTTGGCTCACCGCGCTCGGGCGCCAGTCCGGGGCAGATGAAAATTGCGTTCGGAGGGGTTTTGGCGTAAACTTTGATTTGTTTTTTCGGCCAGGGGACGGAGTTTTTATGACACTTGCGGAGTTGGAGCGGCGGCAGGATTTGTCGCTGGGCGAGGTTGAAGCCGCGGCGGACGCGGCGGCGCTGGAGCAGTTGCGGATCAAATATCTCAGCCGCCACGGCGAGGTTCCAGCCATAATCAAAGGCATGAAGGATGTGCCGCAGACCGAGCGTCCCGAGTTCGGCAGGCGTGTGCAGGCTTGGCGCGCGGCGCTGGAGGCGGCGCTGGCGGCACGGGCGGGAACTTTCGCCGGCTCCGCCCAAAGCGAGGCGGCGGCGTTCGACTGCACGCTGCCCGGCCGCTGGCCGCAGCCGGGGGCGAAGCACCCGGTTTCGCGGGTGATCGAGGAAACCGCCGCGATCTTCGCCCGCTTGGGGTTTACGGTGGCGGACGGGCCGGACATCGAGACGCGCTTCAATAACTTCACGGCGCTCAACACTCCGTCGCACCATCCGTCGATGGACGCCTCCGACACATTGTGGCTCACGGATGACCTGCTGCTGCGCACACAGACATCGCCGGTGCAGATCCGCATGATGACCCGGCACGAGCCGCCGGTGCGCATCATCACACCGGGCCGCACTTACAGGCGCGACACGACCGACGCGACGCACAGCGCGAATTTCCATCAGATCGAGGGGTTGTATGTGGACACACGTCCGGTATCGCTGGCGGATCTCAAATCCACGCTGGCCTACTATGCGAGCGAGATGATGGGAGCCAAGGCCGGGGTGCGGTTCCGTCCGCATTTCTTTCCATTCACCGAGCCGAGCGTGGAGGTGGACTTCTCCTGCCATGTCTGCGGAGGCAAGGGCTGCCGCGTCTGCAAGATGAGCGGCTGGATCGAGATTGCCGGAGCGGGCATGGTCGACCCGCGCGTCTATGAGCACGTCAACCGGGCGCGCGGCGACCGGGCTTACGATCCGGATTCGGTTTACGGCTACGCCTTCGGGTTCGGGGTTGAGCGCATCGCCATGATCAAATACGGCATTCCTGACATCCGCTGGCTGTACGAGAACGACACGCGCTTCCTCAGCCAGTTGGCGTGAGGGCAGGACTGCGGAGTTTGCCGGTTCGAGCCGCAGCGCGGGCTTTGGGTTGCCGGACAGCCCTTAAAAAAGCTATAATCGGCGCATGAAGAAACGAATAGTGATATTAGGGGCGTTTCTGTCAGCGTTCTTGACGGTCAGGGCGGCCGGCGCGAAAATATGTTTTGAGGCGGAAACGGCGGAACTTATCGAGGCGCCCATGGTCCTGGTGACTAACGGCATCGAGGGCGCGTCCGGGGCTTATCTTGAGATACCGGAAGGCGCCGGCAATCCTCCCAAGGTGACGGACGGCAAAGCGGTGTTCGCTTTTGAGGTGCCGTCTGACGGGATTTTCACGCTCTGGTGCCGGGTCTGGTGGGAGGGCGAATGCAGCAATTCATTCACGGTGCAGTCAGACGACGGGGCCGCGTTTCTTTTTGGCGAGGACGCCACCTACAAGGTCTGGCACTGGGTCAAATATCCGGTGGCGCGCACGACCGCGCCCTTGCGGCTGAGCAAAGGGCGTCACACCTTGACTTTCCGCAACCGCGAGGACGGGGTGCGGCTTGACCAGATCCTGCTGAGCGCGGACAGGCGGTTTGTACCTGTCGACATCGAGGTTCCGGGTCTCCGTAAATGAACAGAGGGCAGATAAATAATTTGTCGCGGACGCTGTGCCGGGCCGTTGTGCTGGCGGCGTTGTGCTTGTCGCCGTCACAGTGGTCTTTCGAGCCGATGGCCGGGTTGCATGTCACGCCGGGCGACATCGCGCTGCTGCTGGCGGCGGGCGTCTGGGCTTTGGACACGCTCGTCCGGCGCGATTGGGCGCGGTTATGGCGCCTGCCGCCCTGGCCGCACTGGCTGTTCCTCGGGTGTGTGGCCGCCTCATTTCTGACGGCTCCGGACAAGGGCGCGGCTGTGAAGGATTTTGCTCAGTATGTGGCGTATTTCATGGTCGGCTCAATGCTTTTCGAGTCCTTCCTGCGTGAGGGCGAACAGTGTGCGCGTCAGGCGCTGGCGGTGCTGGCGGCGGTGGCCGGGGCGGTATTGGCGCTGGCGCTGGCGCAATATTTCGGCGGCGGAGAAGATCCCTTGCTCGTGCGCGGCACTTTCGGCAACCGCAATGTGCTGGACGGTTTTTTGGCGCTGGCGCTGCCTTTTTGTTGCGCGGGTTTGATGGGCGCACCCAACAACGCGGTCAAAACGTTTTGTGCGGTAATGCTTGCGTTCGGCATGGCTGTAAACCTGTCGGCGGCATCTTATTTCGCGGTGGCGCTGGTGTTTCTGTGCATGGCGGCGGCCAAGGGAGCGCGTTGGTTCCTGCCTGTGGCGGCGGGTCTGCTGCTGTGGCAGAATGCGGTTTTGCCGCGCTTGCCGCGCGAGAACGACATCGCGCATTACCGGTCGGTGGCGCTGTACGACGAAAGCGGCGAGCCGGAAAGGCGCTATCCCGAATGGCAGGCGGCTTACAGCTTGGTTCTGACGCACCCGTGGACGGGAATCGGGCCGGGCAATTATCAGAAACAGATCGGGCGGTACTACGCTCAAGTGCCGCGCCGCACAGGCCCGGCAGAGCCGGACACGCAGAATCTTTATCTGGTGTTGGCGGCCTCGCTGGGACTACCCGGCCTGCTGGCGTTTCTGGCAATGCTGGCATACGCCGCGGCAGCGGCTTTGAGGGGAGCGGCAGGCGCCGCGCCCGAAGACAAGCGGTGGCAGGCCCGGGGCACGGCAGGAGCGCTGGGGGCTTTCGCCATTACCGCAATATGGCACCCGCTGCTGGTGCGGGGCATAGGGCTGCCTTTGGTTTTTGTGCTGGCGCTGGCGCGCTGCATCGGACAAGCGGAGAGCACTGATGGAAAGCAAGCAGACAGATCCCCCGCGCATCTTTGAGTTGCCGGTGCATAAATTCCATACCCGGGTGTTGCGTTTTTTTATACGCCTGATCAAAAGGCCGCTGGAGTGGGTCAGCGGGTTACGGGAAATAGACCGTATTTATGCGCGGGCTTGGAAGATGCCGCATGACATACCTTTCTGTGACCGTGTGCTGCAGGCTGTCGGGGTCAGGGTGGGTTATCTGGCGGATGAGTTGCAACGGGTGCCCAAAGAGGGGCCGGTTGTGGTCGTGGCAAATCATCCTTTCGGCGGGGTGGAGGGCATTATCTTGCTGTCGTTGCTGAAGCGTCTGCGTCCTGACGTCAAGGCCATGGCCAACTATCTGCTGGAAGCGATACCCGAGATGCGCGGGGATTTCATTTTTGTCGACCCCTTCGCTTCAAGGAATTCGGCCAAGGTCAACATGCGCCCGCTTAAAGAGAGTCTGGGCTGGCTGCACGAAGGGCACTTGCTGATTGTCTTCCCCTCCGGTGAGGTTTCGAGTTTTGACCGGCGCACGTTGCGGGTGCGCGACCCGGCCTGGAGCGCCAGCATCGCGGCTCTGGTGCGCAAGACCGGCGCCACGGTGGCGCCGATGTTCTTCCCCGGACGCAACAGCGTGATGTTCAATGCGGCCGGGTTCTTGCATCCGCGTCTGCGCACACTGCTGCTGCCGCGCCAGATCGCCAACAAGAAAGGGCGGATCGTGACTGTGCGTGTCGGCTCGCCGCTCAACGCCAAGGCGCTGGAACCGTTTTCGATGGATGATGTCCAGTTGATCAAGTACATGCGTTTCCGCTCGTACCTGCTGGCCGAGCGCGAGACGCGCCGTTCACGGCATTTCATATCGCTTAATCCGCCGATGATGCCGCCGGATCCGATCATCGCCCCGGTGCCGCCGGAAGTGCTGGCGCAAGAGATCGCAGGGCTGCCGCCGGAATGCAAATTGATTGCCGCCGGCGATTTCGAGGTGTACATGGTGGATTTTCTCCGCATGCCGCACTGCATGCGCGAGATCGGGCGTCTGCGCGAGACCACTTTCCGCGCTGTCGGCGAAGGCACGGGCAATGAGCTGGACTTGGACGAGTTCGACGAGTATTACTCGCATCTTTTCATGTGGAACAAGGTCCGGCAGGAGATCGTGGGATCTTACCGGCTGGGCTTGACCGACAAGATACTGGCCGAGAAAGGCATAAAGGGGCTTTACACACGCACACTTTTCAAATTTGACGAGAAGCTGATGGAGCGTATCCCGCCGGCGATCGAGATGGGGCGCTCGTTCATACGCGCGGAATACCAGAAGGCTTACACTTCGCTGTTCCTTCTGTGGAAGGGCATCTCGGCTTTCATCTGTCTTAACCCGCATTACCGGGTGCTTTTCGGGCCGGTCAGCATAACCAACGAGTACCGCGAGGCCTCGCGTTGCATGATTCTGGCTTCGATGCGCCAAACCTGCATGGCGGACGAACTGGCGTATTTGGTGAAACCGAAGTTCCCGCCGCGCCCGCCGCGGCGCTCCGAGTGGTGCCTCAAGGAATACATGGAATATCTGAACGACATCGATCAGGTGGCGGGCTACGTGGCGGAAATCGAGCCGGACGGCAAGGACATCCCCGTGCTGTTGCGTCAATACCTCAAGCTCGGCGGCAAATTACTCTCCTTCAATGTTGATCCGGACTTCAGCTCGGTGGTTGACGGCCTTATCATTGTTGATCTTTCGCAGTCCAGCCACAAAACCATCCGGCGCTACATGGGCAACGAGGCGGCGGAGGCGTACTTCAAGTACCACGGCATTCAGGAGAATGCCGTAGCAGGTTAGTGTCTTAAGACCTAAAGCCGCTTTCAGCCTAACCCGGAAATTTCGCCTGCCCACAGATTTTGCGAAGGAGCCTTTTTTTCCTTGCTCACGGCATCGCGGTCTCGTATCTTTAAGAAAGTACAAGTCTGCTTGGATCGCGCTTCTGTCTTCTTCGTTTGAAAGGATCCGCCTTATGAACAAGATGAAGTCTGTGGTTACTGAAGCCTGCAACCGTTACGGCAACACCCGCACAAGGCTGATGGACATAGTGCGGGACGTGCAGGAAGCGCTGGGGCATGTCCCGCGCGAGGCGTTCGGGCTGATCGCCAAGGCCGCCAACACGCACAGGGTCGAGGTGGAGAGCGTGGTCTCTTTCTACGCCTTTCTTTCCGATAAGAAAAAGGGCGACGTCATCATACGCCTGTGCGATGACATCATCGATACCTACGCCGGAGGCGAGGCTGTGGCCGAGGCGCTCATGCGAGAACTGGGCCTCGGTTTTGGCGAGACCACGAAGGACGGCAAAATCACGCTGGAGAAGACACCGTCGATCGGCATGTGCGATCAGGCGCCGGCGATGATGGTGAACGACGTGATGTTCACAAACCTGACGGCGGAGAGCATCCCTGACATCGTGCGGCGGCTGCGCAAGACCAAAGACGTCCAGTCGCTGGTTGATAACTGCGGGGACGGAAATAACGCCCACCCGCTGATACGTTCGATGGTATGCAACAACATCCGCCAGAGCGGCGCGGTGATTCTGGCGGACTACCGTCGCGAACGGGGGTTGCGCAAGACGCTCACCCAGACCCCGGATGAGGTTATCGCCGACATTAAGGCCGCGGGTTTGCGCGGCCGCGGCGGCGCCGGCTTTATGGCGGGTCTTAAGTGGGAGTTGACCCGCCGTTCACCCGGCACCGAGAAGTTTGTGCTTTGTAATGCCGACGAGGGTGAGCCCGGAACATTCAAGGACCGTGTGCTGCTGACCGAACGTGCGGATCTGATGATAGAAGGCATGACCATCGCGGGTTACGCCATCGGCGCGGAGACCGGCATCATATACCTGCGGGCGGAATACGCCTACCTTCGCCGTTATCTGGAGGACGTGCTCAACTCCAGGCGTGCCGCCAAACTGTTGGGCAACGGCATACTTGGCAACGAGGATTTCAACTTCGACATCAGGGTGCAGATGGGGGCGGGCGCATACGTCTGCGGCGAAGAAACCTCGCTGATTACGTCATGCGAAGGCACCCGTGGCGACCCTACCGATCGTACGCCTTTTCCGGTCGCGAAGGGATATATGGTCTCGCCGACGGCTGTGAACAATGTCGAAACCTACTGCTGCGCCGCGCGCATCATGGATCAGGGGCCGGGGTGGTTCGCGGCCATAGGCACACAACGCAGCACAGGCACCAAGCTCATCAGCGTTTGCGGCGACTGTGTGCGCCCGGGCATTTACGAAGTGCCCTTCGGCACGACCGTGCGCGAGATACTCAAGCGCGCCGGCGCTGAGGACACGGCCGCCGTGCAGGTGGGCGGGCCCTCCGGCCAGATGGTCGGCCCGGCGCAGTTCGACAAAGAGATCAGTTATGAGGGTCTGTCAACGGGCGGGTCTTTCATGGTGTTCAATAATCAGCGCGACATATTGGAGATCGTGCTGGCCTTCATGAACTTCTTCGTGGACGAGAGCTGCGGTTATTGCGTGCCTTGCCGCGTCGGCAATGTGTTGCTCAAGAACGGCATCGAAAAGGTCAGGGCCGGGGAGGCCACGCCGGAAGACCTGGACTATCTGCGACGGCTGGGCGAGAGCGTCAAGCGCATGAGCCGGTGCGGGCTGGGCCAGACCTCGCCCAACCCGGTGCTCTCGACATTGCGCAATTTCCGTCCGGTATACAACGCTTTGGTGCGGGAGAACCGTTCGGGCATATTGAAATCGTTCCACATCCTGCGAGCGGTTGACGATGCCGGACAGATTGCCGAAAGGCGTTCCGAAATATTCCATGCGTAAGGAGGTTGCCATGGGCGAAAGAGTGACCATTACGATAGACGGCCGAAAGGTCAGCGCGAAACCGGGGCAGACGATCATGGAGGCTGCGGACGCCGCCGGGATATACATACCGCGGCTATGCTCGCACAAGGATCTGATGCCCATCGGCAGTTGCCGCGTGTGTACGGTGATCGTGGACGGCAGGCCGCAGGCGGCCTGTGTAAAGCCGGTTATGGACGGGATGGTGATCGAGAACGACACGCCGGAGCTTTTGCAGCACCGGCGCAACATCATCGACATGATGTTCGTGGAGGGCAACCATTTTTGCATGTTCTGCGAGAAGAGCGGCAACTGCGAGCTTCAGGCGCTGGCCTACCGCTTCGGCATTACCGCGCCGCGCTATCCCTACCAGTTTCCGGCCAAGGATGTCGACGCCTCGCATCCTGACATCATGCTTGACCATAACCGCTGCATAATGTGCGCGCGCTGCGTAAGGGCGTCACAGGAGCTGGACGGCAAAAACGTGTTCCAGTCGATCGGCCGCGGTTTCTCCCGCAAGATCGGAGTGAACGGCAAACGGGCGCTGGCCGACACTGACATGTCGGTTGACGACCGCGCCGCCGAGATATGTCCGGTCGGCTGCATAATCAAGAAGCGCGTTGGCTTCAAGGTGCCGGTCGGCAAACGCCTTTTCGACCATGAACCGATCGGCTCCGACATCGAGCGCAAAACCGCCAAGGCGTGAGCGGAAAGGGGTTAGTATGACAAAGCCTAGAATCGCGACCGTATCGCTGGCAGGGTGTTTCGGCTGCCACATGTCATTGCTTGATATCGACGACAGGATCTTGCAGCTCATCGAGCTGGCGGATTTCGACCGTTCGCCGGTGGACGACATCAAGCACATTTCGCAGCGTTGCGCGGTAGGACTTGTCGAGGGCGGCTGCTGCAACGAGGAGAACGTGCATGTGCTGTACGAATTCCGCGAGAATTGCGACATCCTGGTGTCGGTCGGGGACTGCGCCACGATGGGCGGCATTCCGGCCCTGCGCAACAATATTCCCCTGAAGGAGTGCATCAAAGAGGCCTATATCGACGGGGTCACGGTTTACAACCCCGACCGGGTCACGCCGGACGACCCTGATCTGCCGCTGTTGCTGAACAAGGTTTATCCGTGTCACGAAGTCGTTAAGATCGATTACTTTCTGCCGGGGTGCCCGCCCACCGCCGACGCGATCTGGGCGGCGGTCACGGCGCTGCTGACGGGAAAACCGATTGAGCTGCCTTACGAGCTGCTTAAGTACGATTGACGGGAGGAGCCATGAGACCGAAGATCAAAAAGATCACGATCGAGCCAGTCACCCGCGTCGAGGGTCACGGCAAAGTGACCATACTGCTGGATGCGGCAGGAAAGGTCAGCCGGGCGCGGCTGCACATTGTCGAGTTCCGCGGCTTTGAGCGGTTCATACAGGGACGCCCTTACTGGGAGGTGCCGGTGCTGGTGCAGCGGCTGTGCGGGATCTGTCCGGTCAGCCACCATCTGGCGGCGGCCAAGGCCATGGACGGCATTGTCGGCGTGGACCGGATCACGCCGACCGCCGAGAAGATGCGTCGGCTGATGCACTACGGTCAGATTTTTCAAAGCCACGCCCTGCACTTCTTCCATCTGGTGTCGCCGGATCTGCTGTTCGGTTTCGATGCCGACCCGGCCGTCCGCAATGTGATTGGAGTGGCCGGGAAATATCCGGAGTTGGCTGTGCAGGGCGTGATGATGCGCAAATACGGACAGGAGATTATCAAGGCCACTGCCGGCAAGAAGATCCACGGCACCGGCGCGGTGCCGGGCGGAGTCAACAAAAACCTGTCCTTGGCCGAGCGCGACGCGCTGTTGAAAGACATCGGCCAGATGCTGGTGTGGAGCCGTTCCGCGCTTAAACTGGCGCGGGACTATACTATTGAGCATCTGGACGAACTGGCCGATTTCGGGTCATTCGATTCCAACCACGTCTCGCTGGTGCGCGGGGATGGCGCGATGGATTTGTATCACGGCAACCTGCGCGCGATCACGGCGGCCGGCGGCAAGATTTTCGACCAGGTCGATTACAACTCCTATTTCAAATACATCGCGGAGGAGGTCAAGCCGTGGTCGTACATGAAGTTCCCCTTCATATCGTCGCTGGGGTCGGAGACCGGCTGGTACCGGGTGGGGCCGCTGGCGCGCGTGAACGCCTGCGACTTCATCGACACGCCCGAGGCCGAGGCCGCGCGCCGGGAGTTCAAAGATCTGACCGGCGGCAAACCGAACAATGTCACCATGGCATATCATTGGGCGCGGATGATCGAGATCCTGCACGCGGCCGAAAAAATCAGGGACCTGCTCAACGATCCTGACCTGCAAGGCGCGGATCTGATGGTTACGGGCAAGCGGCGGGCGGAGGGGGTCGGTTTGCTCGAGGCGCCGCGCGGCACGCTTTTCCACCATTACAGGGTCGACAAGAACGATCAGGTGACCATGGCTAACCTGATCGTCTCCACCACCAACAACAACACGCCGATGAATATGGCGGTTACCGGCGTGGCTAAAAAGTTCATCAACGGCAGCGAGGTGAGCGAAGGTCTGCTCAACCGCATCGAGGTGGCAATACGCGCCTATGACCCCTGCCTGTCCTGTGCCACCCACGCGCTGGGACAGATGCCGCTGGTAGTGGAGGTTGAGGATCACAAGGGGCGGGTGCTTGACCGGAAAGTTTCGGGATGCTGAACCGCGAAGGTCAAAACGCGCTCGTGATCGGGTACGGCAATCCCGGCAGGCTGGACGACGGTCTCGGGCCGGCTTTTGCGGAGCGTGTGCAAACGTTGGAACTGCCGGGTGTTACGGTGGAATCCGACTATCAGCTCAATGTCGAAGACGCCGCGGAGGTGGCGCGCTACGCTCTGGTGCTGTTCGCGGACGCCTCGAAAAACTGCGTGGAGCCGTTCGAGATAACCCCGTTGAAAGCGTGTCAATCCGGCCCGGGGTTCAGCAGCCACAGCATTTCGGCGGAGAACCTGCTGGGCTTGACGGAAGCGCTTTTCAAGGTGACCCCGCGCGCTTATATGCTGGCCGTCCGCGGCTATGTGTTCGACGACTTCGGCGAAGGGCTTTCGCCGCAGGCTCTGGCTAACCTTGACGCGGCCGTGGACTATGCCTTCCGCCTGCTGTCCTAGTGCTCTGTACAGCTAAATAACTCGGACAAGACTACATCATTGTCATGCTGTAACTGCTTTATAACAATCGTGTTAATCCTGAATTTCTCCCCGCCGAAGCGAAGCTGTCGAAGGCGCAGACGCCTGTGCTGACCTATCCGCAAGCCGACGCGCAGACCGCCGACTGACGTGATGATAGGTTAAAAGCAATTAAGCGCTTGGGTCAGTGCGCGGATAGAAATCATTCGCATTATTTTGCCACGCTTCGCGCGACGGATCAATGGGAAATATTGAACAATAAATTCCGGCAAATTAGCGGTTGACGGTGCCCGAGGGCATGATTATATTTGAAACGACACTTAAAGGTCGGTTCTGCGATAAAAATTCGAAAGGAGAGTCATGAAATCACTTCTGATCATGTTGTCTCTGCTGGTCTGCGTCGGGCGGTCTCAAGCCCAGAACGCCTATATATTGAGTTCTCTGGCTTCATGCGCGGCGATTATGACGGGAACGCCGAGTTGTGGCGCTGGATGATCGACGAGAACTACGCATGGGAATGGTTCGAGGACTGCTGCTTCACGGCCACGGTCAGCAATGTGGCCTTCATGCAGGGCAAGGATCACTCGAAATTGATTTTGAAGAGCGGCATGGACGGTCTGGCTGCGCCGTATCTGAAATGGTTCCGCAAGACCGGAACGTACAGCGACCACCGGCTGTACTGCGACGGGACTTTCGCGATAGCTTATGACGGGGACTTGATCGCCGAGGGCGCCTGCGACATCGAGGTGGATGTGGAGTACGCCCCAAGCGCGACAGCCGGCGACATCAACGGCCAGATCTCCGCCCTGCACGACGGGGCGGAAATCTCCGGCGACGATTTCGCGGCTGCCTTCAACAGCGAGCACGACAACAACCAGTGGCGCGCGACGATCACCTCGTTCAGCCCGACTCTGTACAACGATCTCTTCGAGGCCACGATCCGCCTTGAGGCGCAGCCGGTCGCGCGGCATGTCGCGGCGGCCGATTCACAGGCTCTTACGCCGCTGCCTCTGGCCACGGCATCGGCGGAATTCTATTTCGACGAGATTGTTGACGCCGGCGGCGGGCACGTCTGCGCGGTGCGCAAGGAGGGTGTCCCCGTCGGAACCCTGCCTGCCGGCGTCGTGCCGCAGTCGGTGACGGAATATTGGACGCTGGGGGCGACACTGGTCGATTTCGAGGCGCGGCTCTCGCTCGCGTATGACACCGCCGCCGTCAGCAATCCCGGCCGCCTGCGCGTTTTCCGCCGCGCCGACGCCGCCTCGCCCTGGGAGCCTGCCGCTGTCTCTGCCGTGGCCGGGGGCGTCGCGACCGTGACTAACGTGACGCAGTTCTCCGACTGGATCGTGGCGCTCGACTCCGATGAGACCGCCGCGCTGCCGGCCGATCTGCCGGGCAGTGTGACGCAGGCCGACCGCGACATGTACCTGGCCTGGATCGAGTCCAACAAGACCGCGTGGGGCCAGGCCGATTTCACGGCCACGCCGGCC
>JAQWAM010000325.1 GCA_028707675.1 Kiritimatiellia bacterium
CTCTATACTCCGTGTTGTTTGGATTGGCTTGGGCCATATCCTACGTGCTTTCGCATGCGGCGGACGGAAACATGGGCAAAGAGACGCCGTGAACGGTTACGAACAATCTATAGTTTGCCATCCGTTCGGCCTTTTTTCAAGTCTAACTTTAAAGTAGTCTCAGTAATTGGTCTCGCTATGCCCTTGGAACCAATGTGGACAACCTTATTATTGTGTTTGTTGGCGGCGTAACATCCGTTCCCCTGGCGGATGCGGTGGTCGTAAAGTTCCATCAGCACGAGGACAGAAGCATTTTTCATGCGGACAGTATACGGATTTCAGGGGGACAGGCCAACCGGAACCTTTTCTTTTTCCGCACGGTATTTTTCAATCATACAATTGCGGATGTTGGGGAAGGCGTGCATAATAGGCGTGTTTTTTGATCATTCACAGAGGCGGAAAATGCCGAAACGACTGTTGACGGGCGGATGCTTTTACGTGAACGTGCCGGGAGAACAGCCGCCGGGTTCTCGGGACGGCGCGTATGGGGAGGCGGTCCTTTGCCGGAAGGGACTGCGTCATGCTCGATGGCTCTTTTGGGTCGCCATCGTGTGTCTGGCCGGTTTTTCCCTTCATGAGGGCTGTTTCTCAAGTCGCCTGCCCCAAAATGCGGAACTGACCGTTGTCCACCTGAGCGACCTGCATCTCTCCACCCGCGGCCGGGTCATGGACACGCCCTGGACGCATAAAATCGTGGTCGGCGGCTACAAACTGCACAAGCCTTGCACCGGGAAATCTTTTGACCTGCTGGAGAAAGCCGTTGCGGTGGTCAACGGGGAAATCAGGCCGGACGCGGTCATCATTACGGGTGACATCGTCGATTGCGGGAACGATGGCGAAGCGCTGAAAAAAGGTGCGGAAATAATCCGCAAACTGAACTGTCCGGTCGTAATCGCCCAGGGGGACCATGACAAGGTCGGTGACCGCTGGGAAGCGGTGTTCGGAAAACGGGACGGGCGCACCGAGATGAAAGGCTTCTCCTTTTTCCACATTCCGTTCGAGTCCGACGCGGGGACATTCAAAAGGCTGGAGGACGGGATCAACGGGGCGCAGGGGCATAACCGGACGAAGTTCCTGTGCATGCACCGGATGCTTTACACATCGTGGCTGATGAATGCGTTGAGCAAGCGGTTCTACGGCCGGACGGCGTTGTTGTCCCCTGATCGGGAGGCGATCATAAACATGCTTGGAAAGACGGCGGGCCGGTGGATTGTCCTATGTGGCCACTCGCACACGAACCATGAGGGAACCCATGGGAACATAACCGAGTTTTGCACCTCCAGCCTTGCGGAGTACCCGCACGAACTAAGGATCTTGAAAGTCAAGGGCGGGAAAGTTTGGACCTCGGTGATGTGCGTGGACAAGGTGAAGGATGAATGAGAACTTCTTCTGACACATCCGCTTCGAAAGACGTTTTGCTGATCACGGACTTTGACGGCACCCTGTACCGCGGCTCCTGCCCGTTCCTGTTCAGGGGAATCGCGAACGCCGATCTCATGGGGGCGCTCTGCCTGCGCAACATCTTCAAAGTGAGACGGCTCTTCCGCCTGTTGGCCGGGATGATCCGTCTCCGGCGTCTTGAGCGCAGGGTGCGCCATGCGTATAGGCGGGGGGAGAAGACGCTCTCCGATGCCGACGAACAGTTGGTGAAGTTTTTCGAGACCCATGTCCTTGCCGGATGCGAACGGGCGGATATTGACTGGTGTGCCCGTCTGATTTCCGGCTTATGTTACCGCGCGGCCTGGCGCTGTTTCGGTGCGTTGAAGGACCGGTGTGATTTTGTCATTGTCAGCAAATCTTTCGAGTTCGTGCTGGAGAAGGTGTGCCGGAGGGCGGCAAGGTACGGGATCGAAATGCGGTATTACGGCAATGCGGCCGGGTATGGGACACCGGCTACGCGGCCGGATTCCGTGATCACGAAAGAGGACAAGCATGTCAGGATCCGGGCACTGCTGGCGAACCGCCTGTATAGGAAAGCCATCGTCATCGGGGACACCGAGGATGACATCGCCATGAGGGACGCTGCGGTGGAGGTGCTGGGTAAAGCCAACGTGCTGTTCATTTGCATGAACGCGAAAGACCCTAAGGTTGCCGGTGCCGCCGACCAAGTTTTCCCGTCGTGGCGAGCGGCGCGCGCTTTTTTTGAACGCACTGTCATTTACTAAGCGTCTCATAATTGTCTTGAGTGAAGACATGTGGTTTTCTTAGAAAACAAACGTGTTTTGGTCGTTTCTATTATAAGACGCTTAGTAAGGCAGGCAACGTGTTCTCCGATGGGATGTGATGGCCCTTGCGATCATGGGTGGCCTCCTTGAACAGCCGGCCTTCTTGTTGGCCTTTTTTCAACACATGAGAAGCCGACGCCAGATATTCCATATCCGTCATTTGTCGTCCTGGTTCCCAACAAGGCCGGCAATGTCGTCGGCGATCGGGCGGTTCTTAAAGTGGAAAAACCTTAGCGGGTCAATGGACAAGGGAATGAAGATTCAGGTCTAGTTTCCCGCCGAGATCGCCCAGTTCGGCGTACCCCCATGCCGCTTTCCGTTCTTGCATGAGGTTTACCGATCATGCATTTGCGGGGTAAGCCCGCAAAGGAGTATGATAAAGGCGTTCAGTTGAGACGGGCGGGCTCGTTACAAGCCGGATGCGGCCCGTGCGCTTAGCAGGCTTTCAAGTGGAGGGAACGCGGATGAAAACGAACGTGACGGTAGCCGCCGGGAACAGCGGCGGCAGCAAATTGCGGCGCAGGTTTTTTGTGAAGTCAACCTGCGCGGCTGCGGGCGCGGCGCTGACATATCAGCCTTTCAATGTCAACGCAGGCACGGAATCCGCCGGAGCGCCCGCGCTGCTCGGCGGCAAGAAAGCCCATGCGGGCGGCTGGCCGAAGTGGCCGCAGTGGATTCCGGAAACCGACGAGGCGGGCCTGCTCAAGGTGATGCGCGGCGGCGTCTGGTCGCGGGCGGGCACGGTGAGCGAGTTCGAGCGGCGCTGGGCCGCGGCCATGGGCGCGAAACGCTGCCTCGCCGTGGTCAACGGCACCAACGCGCTGATCACCGCGCTGGCGCAGCTTGACGTGGGCGCGGGCGACGAGGTGATCCTGCCGCCCTACACCTTCATCGCCACGCCGCAGTCGATCCTGATGAACGGCGCGATCCCGGTCTTCTGCGACATCGACCCCGCGACCTACCAGCTCGACCCCAAAAAGATCGAGGCGAAAATCACGCCGCGCACGCGCGCCATCCTGCCGGTGCATATCCTCGGGCTGCCCGCGGACATGACCGCCATCATGGCCATCGCCAAGAAGCGCAACCTGATCGTCGTGGAGGACGCCTGCCAGGCGTGGCTGGCGGAAATCGGCGGCAAGAAG
>JAQWAM010000326.1 GCA_028707675.1 Kiritimatiellia bacterium
GGTGTCTTTTTTTATTATTCGCCTTAACCGCCCGCCCTCCTTCTGATATCATAATTACTGTTTTTGTCAATTCCCGACACTCACATCCTCACACCCTCACACCCACACACCCACACCCCCACACACTAACACCCACACCTTCTCTCAACCATCTCCACTCAAGGAAATTTAATATCATGATCTATTGGGTCGCACCTTATCTGGCGGAGTTATGGGGGCCTTTCCGCCTGCTGTCTTCTCATATGATGCTGCTGGCGGCAGGCACTTTGGTCGGCGGACTGACCGTATGGAGCCTTTTACCTCGCCTCTGGAAATTCCTGCCCACCGACCGCGGCAGGAAACTGGCCGCCGACAACGGCGTCAAGTCCAAGGGCAAGCCCACCGGCGCCGGATTCATTTTGTCGCTGCTAATACTGCCCCTGATCCTTTTGGTCGTGCCAATGGATGTTTGGGACCTTGGCGTGGTGGCTTGCCTGTATCTCAGCATGTGCTTCGGGTACCTTGACGACCGCAGCAGCCTGCCATGGGGCGAACTCAAAAAAGGCCTGCTGGATCTGGCGGTGGCTTTGGCCGCGTCGTTTTTTCTCTTCAAGGGCCTTGGCGCGCAAGTCTGGCTGCCATTCTTCAAACAGACTTTCATTCTGCATCCGATTTTGTACATCCCCGGCGCGGCCGCGCTGCTGTGGTTCACCATGAATGCCACAAACTGCTCGGACGGCGTGGACGGGCTGGCCGGTTCTCTGACACTGCTCTCTCTTTTCGCATTGGCAGGCTTGCTTTATGGCGTGATCGGCTATCGGCCCATCGCCGAGTATTTGCTGATACCCCACAACCCTGCGGGAGCGCGCTGGGCCATTCTGGTGGCCACCATGGCGGGCGCGCTGGCAGGATACCTCTGGCACAACGCCGAGCCCAGCCGCGTGCTGATGGGCGATGCCGGTTCGCGCCTGCTGGGCATGCTGGTCGGGGTCGCGGTGCTGGCGGCCGGCAACCCCTTCCTGATTTTTGTGGTTTCGCCGGTCGTGCTGGTCAACGGCGGAACCGGACTTTTCAAGCTGGTCATGCTGCGGCTTTTCAAACGCATCGGATTCGACGTGCGCAACCCGCGCGGCCTGCCGCAAGCGGAGGTCGAGCGCCAGCATGTGATGATCAAGCTACTTCACAGTGTGCGCTTCCCGCTGCACGACCATTGCCGCGGCAACATGCGCTGGAGCAACGCGCAGGTGCTGATGCGCTTCGTCCTGCTGCAGTCATTCCTCACGCCGCTGCTCTTCGTGATCTTAGTTAAAATCCGTTAAGGCGTCACCGTATCAACGCGTTGCGGTCTCCGCCAGTATGTGACGGCAACACAAGACCTTTTCGATGATGTCCTGCGGAATGTAAAAGTAATGATTGGACGACTCGTAACCTATACGTGAATCCGCCATCACCAGCGGCAGGAACCGCTTGGCCACGCCCAGTTCGTCGCGCGCGATTCCGCGCAATTCCGCCACGCGGGCTTTCCTGTCCGCCTCGTCGGTCGCCGCCGCCGCACGGTCACGCGCGCTCACGAACCGCGCCTGGTTGACGCAGGACGCGAAATGCAGCTCCGCCGCACGGAACAACCCCATCTCGCGGGCGGCAATCTCTCCCGCGGGCTTTCCCGCTGTCTGCCGCACCAGCTTCTCCCAGATTCCGCAGCCGCGCTCGAACCCGGCGCGCACCTTTTCCATCTGCCCTATCCAGACCTCTTCAGGATAAATGGATCTCCACTGCTTCAGACTGTCATAGGGAATGCCGACCATCGTGGCGGCATAACCGGTCGGTTTAAGATACAGCGGATTAGCAGGACCCATGTGCTGCGGACCAACATATACCGTGGAAATATGGTACGGGTACTCGCGGAATCCGTCCGAGAATGCTGTCCATGCCGCGCGCGCAATCGGCGCGGCCTCAGCGCCGTAACGCCGGCGCGCCACACTGTCCAGCACCGGTCCGATCTCACTCGTGTCACGCTTGAACGCTTGGAAAACTTCCAGGTTCGGGGACGGGTAACACCCCAGGCTCCAACTCAACATCACGCCGTCAACACCGGAAGACGCCAGATTGCGCGCGTGCTCGGCAACCAGATCCATGGACGGCAGATAGGGAATGGCGCAAAACTCCCAAGTCGCCCCTACCTGCACTTTGGCAGCCGTCTTCAGCCCGGCATCCTTGGCAAGTTTCCAGTGGCGGGAAGCCCGCGGCCCGGGACCCACGGAGGATATGGAATACTCGCCGACCTTGGATTTGACGCCGCCGCGCTCTATCGGCAGCGCCCACTCGCTGACCGACATCAGCCAGACGTCCTTGGGCAACAGCTCGATTATCTCCTGCGCGTCGCCATGACCGCGCCAACCCCAATCCCAAGCCAGCACCTTCGCGTCTTTATTGCTGCGGTGTACACCCTCCGCAATCACCGCATTGACCTCGGCGATGATCTCCGCGTCAGTGCGGTCTTTGCAGTGCGGGCAATCCTTCCACTTGCCGTGCGACGCGCAGCTCGTAGGATTCTCAGATGCCGTGATGGTGAACACGCCGCCTAAACCCGGAACCTGCTTGAAGACCGCCGCCAGAGCGTCAGACATCCAACGGCGCACCTCGGGATGAGACGTGCAAAGCCGCACGTTATCGCGAAACGGCACGCCGCGCATCGCATCACGCTCGGGAGCACGTTTGAAAAATGAGGACGGCATGGTTCGAGGCTCGTTCATGTAAAGGTAAATGTCAACGCCGTACTTCTTGCCGCGCGCCACCAGTTTTCGCAAACCCGCGATGCGCTTTTCGCAATCCTCGCCGAACTCAGGAAAGGCCGGGTCTTTGGCCAGTGTCCGCAGTACGGTATGCACCCAGACGCCGTTGACGCCCGCCGCACCCAGCCGCTGCAGCAGCCCCTCGGGATACGACTTCACCTCCGGGTCGATCAGCGGGTCGCCGTAATCCGCGAAGTACGAGAAAATGAAGCGCAGGTCAAACGGCGAGTCGCCTGAATCTTTCACCGCCCGCAGCTTCGGATCCGGTCGCGTCAGCTTTTCCACAAAGGCGAAACGGGGCTCGCCGGGCACGCGCAAAAGTTCCGCCAGCCCCTCTTCCTTCAGCCAACCGGCCAGCCGCGCGGCTGACGCCGCCTCATCCGCCGTAGGCTTCTGATAAACGAGCGGTTCGCACTTGGGCTTGAGGCTACCCAGCTTGTGAAAAAGAAAATCATCCTCCGCCAGACAGTAATGCAGCCGCTCGCGCGTCATGCCCAGCAACCGCATGATCTGATCATAAGGCAGCAGATGCCAGTTGCGGCGCACCACGGTGATGTCCCCCTTGTCCCGCCACTCCGGCAAGACCGCGCCCTGCGGCGCCAGCCCCATCGAGGCGGCGACCCCGG
>JAQWAM010000327.1 GCA_028707675.1 Kiritimatiellia bacterium
CCCTGCCCACAACCGCTCCGCCGTGTCGATGCTGATCAGCCGCAGCGAGATGCGGACACTGCTCTTGTCCGCCGCGCTTGACGCGCCCAGCACCTGGCCGACCAGAAACGCGTCCGCCATCTTGAAGACACCCACGCGCGGCAGGGTCTTGGGGTCGTAATCGCCGAAATCCGTGGCCGCGTCGAAGAACCTGTCAATCTCAGTCCACTCGCCGGCATGGTCCTGATGGGTCAGGAACCGGAACTCGGTCGGGGCCTGCGCCAGCCCGTTCTCGAACACCGTCGCGATCTCGGAAAACTCCGGGATGTCCCCGCTGCCGCGCATCAGCTTAACGAACGCGACGCGCTTGACGTTGACCCGCGCGTCGGACGCCATCTGCATGACCGTCTGATACGCCGCGTCCTCAACCGCATACGAGAGTTCTGTCGCCCCCGCCGCGGCCGACAGCGCGGACGCGATAAAACACGCGGCACCGCCTGCGGCGACCGCCAGCTTTGTGAATGTCTTCATCCTGTTTCGCTCCTTTGTTTGAACCCGCCGGCATCCGCCCGCGGAAATCCGTTTTCTATCGCTCACCGGTTTATGCCACGTAAGGCGGGACCCTCCTTCGCTAGAGCTACGGCGGACAAGCGTCCCCGGACCGCCGAAACACTTGCCTCCAACGGCTCGTGAGGACACTCGCCCCCCAACACACGCCTGACAAAAGCTTACACATACATCTCCAACGGCTCGTGAGGACACTCGCCCCCCAGCGAACGTCTGGCACCACCTGGAGGGCGAGCGCTTGCCCGCCGTCTTGTCCGCCGTAGCCTGCACGGCGAAGGCGGAAGCCTTGGCGTAGGCTGGTCCCCGCGAGCCGCCGGTCCATGCCATCAATCTCCAATCTCCAATCGCCATTCGACACTCGCTAATCGCCACTCGCCAATCCCTCCTCCGCCTCTTTCCGGACGTCCTTTTTTTCCGATTCGCGACCCGCGACTTGCGACTCGCGACCTTCGTCCTCCGCCTCGGAACCGCCGACTGCCGGCTGCCGGCTGCCGACTGCCTCCTCCGCCTCTCCGAACCCCGCCAGCTCGGCGTCGAAATCGCCGCCGTCGCGCTCGCGCCTGCGCCCGGCCTTCTCGAGATCCGCCATCGCGTCCTGCAGCGACTCCGCATCCTCGCTTTTCTCCTCGATGCTGTCCGCCAGACGGTCGATCATCCCCTCGTCCATGCGGCCGCGCAGGCCGTGGGCGATCAGCTCCATGAAGCGCCCTTTGACGGTCAGGATCGTCTGCTCGTTCTCGGCGATCAGGTTGAACTCCCGCTCCAGGCTCTTGTAATTGGCCATCAATGTCTGCAGCTCGGTCTTGAGCATCCGCTGCCGCACCGGCGGGACGCTTTCGTACGCCTTCTTTTTAGCCGCGATCCGAATGTGCAGCGCCTCCAGCTCCGCCGCGACCTTCTCGCGCCGCGCCGCGTTCTCGTCGAGGCTCCCGTGCAGCGACGCCAGCATCGCCTCCGGCGAGCGGTCCACATGTATCTTGGTCCACAGCCACCGCGCGCCCGTGCCGACCTTGCCCGCCAGCGCCACGGTCTCGGTCATCGCCTTCCTCGCCAGATCCGCCGAAGCCTTCAGCGCCAGCCGACGCTCCTCCGCGCGCCGCCCCTCGCTCCCGGCGCCTTCAGAATTCCCGCAATCTAAAACTTCAGAACTTTCGCACTTTAGACCTTTAGGACTGCCCCCGTCTCCTGCCGACCGACCGCCCATCCCAGCCTCCTTCCATCCGTTTTCCGGACAACGCCCGTTGCCCACCGCCGCGTGCATCCGGCAGAAAAGCGCCGCGCACCCCTTCTCGGAGCAGCGCCCGCCCACCGCCCAGCGGTTGGGCAGCTCCCTGCCGCACACACAGCAAACTGGAACGTTTCCATTCATTTCAACGGATTATAACAGTAGTCTGTACAGCCATGAACTTCTTTTTTCGACAGGCTTAACAAGCTACAGAGGATTGTTTTCACCTGTCATCAATCACACGAATCATGAATTTCTCTCCGCCGAAGCGAAACTGTCGGAAATCATGTCAGAACTTTTTAACGTTACAGTGTATCGGCGTTTCCGCCACTTTCCCTTAAAACGCCGCCATATTACCGTTTGTTTATACCTGTTGTCAACTGATATCTTTAAAATATTTTAAAATATTTTCTATTACTGTTATTATCGCTTGTTTACACACGCCTGCAACGGCTCGTGAGAACACTCGCCGCCGGTCCCCGCCATCAATCTCAAATCGCTAATCTCAAATCGCCAATCGCTAATCGCCAATCCCTCCCCCGCGAGCCGCAGGCCCCTGCTCTGGAGGGCGAGTGTCCTCACGAGCCGCCTCGGCCGCCAGCCAGAACGCCGCCTTTTCCCCCTGCCGACTGCCGCCTGCCGCTGTCGACTGTTTCTGCCCCGCCCGCTGAAAATTGTGCCGTCACGGCCCCCCGGCACGCGCCTGACCTACGGCAAAAGAACCTGTTTTTCGGCTAGAATCACGAACCTTTTCCGGTTATGATTCGGCCATGCATTCAACCCGTTCACCCTTGATGACGCTCGTCCTGGCCGGCATGGCGGTCTTCCTCGCGCTGCAACTTATGGAAAACCGCCGCCGCGACGCAACTTATCGACGGCTCCTGGCGGAGCTGCCGCGGCCGCGTCAAACCGCCGCAACTAATGACTCTCTGACAAATGCCCGCGCGCTGACCGACGCCACGCTGATCTACAAACGGGTCTCGCCTTCGGTCGTCGCCGTGGCGAACCACGCCCTGGTGCGCCGCGGTTTTTTCGGCTTCCAACTGGTCGAGGTGCCCCAAGGCGCCGGCTCGGGATTCGTCTGGGACAAGAAGGGGCACATCGTCAGCAACTATCACGTGATCCATCAGGCCAACACCCTGAGCGTCACCTTCCCGGACGGCACGCGCCACGAGGCGCGGCTCGTCGGCATCGCCCCGGACTATGACCTCGCGGTGCTTAAAGTCGACGCGCCGCCGGACTCCCTCGTACCCGTCGCGCTGTCCCGCTCGCGCGATCTGGAGGTCGGGCAGAACGTCTTCGCCATCGGCAATCCCTTCGGCCTCGACACCACCCTGTCGGCCGGCATCGTCAGCGCCCTCGGACGCACCATCACCTCCATGACCGACCGGCGCATTGCCGACGTGATACAGACCGACGCGGCGATCAACCCCGGCAACTCGGGCGGCCCCCTGCTCGACGCGCGCGGCCAGGTGATCGGCGTCAACACCGCCATCCTCAGCCCCAGCGGCGCCTACGCGGGCATCGGCTTCGGGGTGCCGTCCGACACCGTGGCGCGCGTCATTCCGCAGCTGATCGAAAAGGGCCGCGTCACGCGCGCCGGGCTGGGTCTTGAATTTATCCC
>JAQWAM010000328.1 GCA_028707675.1 Kiritimatiellia bacterium
TCCCTTACGGGATTGATGTTCACCCCAAAGAATCCACCATGTCGCTTCTCGTGTCACGCCTAAACTATGTGCCAATTAATTTTCCGGAAATTATGCCAAATATACGATCCGGATCAGTATGTCTGAACTTCGTGCCCTGCGTGGCTTCGTGTGAGAAACAACTTGTTTTTATTGTCGTTTGTGCTTTGTAAGGCACTGCGAGGAGGGCATCAGAATGAAAACGAAAATTCTTTTACATGCGAATGCTGCTCGACAAACGTCACGGCGCACGCGATGTGCGGCGGGCCTCTCTATGCTCTGCATGGCGGCGGCCGCGCTCTTCTATGCCGCACCCGCGGACGCCCTGCAATCCGGCCACTACACATATGTGATATCCGCCGAAACCGTTACCGTCGTCGGCTTCAACCCCGCTTACAAAGGCGCACTGGTCGTGCCCGACAGCCTCGGCGGTTACCCTGTCACGCGCATCGGCACCTCTGCTTTCAGAGGCTGCACACATATAACCGTCCTGTCGCTGCCCAACACGCTGGAAACCGTCGGCCAGCAGGCCTTCCGTGACTGCGCTCGACTCGAAGAAGTCCGTCTCGGCTACGGCGTGAACGAGATCGCCGACGGCGCCTTTTTCAACTGTGAGCGACTGCCGGAAATCAGCATTCCGAATAATGTGACCAATCTCGGGACTTGGGCTTTCGCGGGTTGCAGTGCGTTAGCCAGTGTCACAATTGGCAACAATGTTACCAACGTCAGTTCCAGCGCTTTCCGCGATTGCGTCAAACTGACCGATGTGGCGCTTGGCAATGCCGTCGACAGCATCGGCCGCGACGCCTTCAGGTCTTGCCGCAGACTGGTCAGCATAACATTGCCCGAGTCCGTAAGTGGCATTGATGACAACGCCTTCAAATACTGTGTCCGGCTGCGCGATGTTTCTTTCGGAAGCGCTGTGACCAAAATCGGCATGGGCGCTTTTGAAGCCTGTGCCGGGCTGGAGCGCATCGTCATCCCTGACTCGGTCGCCAGCATCGGAGCCCGCGCTTTCCGAGACTGCGTTAACCTTTCTCAAATCTGGCTGGGGTGCGGCGTGACGGTTCTGGGCAACGGGGCCTTCCAAAACTGCCGCGGACTTTCCGGCATCGTCCTGCCCGAAAACCTCGCCGGCATCGGTGACGACGCCTTTCGCGACTGCCGAAACCTGACTCTTATCCACCTGCCACACGTCACAGCCCGCATCGGCACACACGCCTTTGACGGTTGCAAGCGCCTGGCCGCGCTCAGCGTCGCGCCTGATAACCCGGCCTTCAGCAGTCTCGACGGCGTCCTGTTCAACAAGGAGGGCACCGCCGTCATCCGCTGCCCCGAAGGTTTTCAGGGAGAATACACGCTGCCGCCGGATGTCCGGCGCATAGGCAGGAACGCCTTTGACGGCTGCTCCCGACTCTGCGGAGTGACCATGCATGAAAAGGTGACAGAAATCGGCGCCGAGGCTTTTCTGGACTGCGCGGCGCTAACGCGGGTCGATGTGCCTTACAGCGTCACCTCAATCGGCGAGGACGCCTTCTCGGGATGCTCCAGTCTTGTCGCCATCAATGTAGATGACCGCAGCACGACCTTCAGTGGCCTTGACGGGGTGCTGTTCAACCATACGCGGACGGAACTCATCAAATACCCGCCCGGACGCGGCGCACGCCGTCATCTTTCTTGGTTCCGCCGCACATTCCTTGACGGCGATGGCGATCAGGTCGCGGGCGGACTTTACACCATACCCGAAACGGTCGAAAAGATACGCAAGCACGCTTTCCAAGATTGCGCGTATCTCCAAGATGTAGTCTTGCCGGAGAGCGTCACAAATATCGCCACGCGCGCCGTGCAGGCATGCCATGCGCTGGAGGATATTTCAGTCGTTCCCGGCAATCCGGCGTTCAGCAGCGCTGGCGGCATCCTGTTCGACAAAGCCCGAAAAAGCCTGCTCCGGTGCCCGCAGGCCCGTAGCGCACCTGTGACGATTCCAGACACTGTGGAAGAGATCGCCGACAGCGCTTTTGAGGACTGCTTCTTGCTGCGGGAGGTGGTCATTCCCGACAGTGTTCTGAGCATCGGCCAAGACGCCTTCAAGAACTGCAGGCGCATTTCCGGCATCCGCATACCCGGCAGCGTCACAGCCGTCGGCGGCGGCGTTTTCGACGGATGCGCGCGGCTTGCTGCCGTCACTCTGCCAGACCGCATAGAAAATGTCGGCCGGCGCTCCTTCGCCGACTGCGCCAGCCTGTCGCGCGTGACCTTGCCGGACAGTGTCAAACGTATAGGCATCCGCTCTTTCGAGAATTGCGTGTCCCTCCGCGAGATTACCGTTCCACCCAATGTCGAAAAAATCGAAAATGGCGCGTTCGCAGGTTGTCTGCGACTACGCGCCATGTATTTCAGGGGCAACGCCCCGGAGCTCGGCGAGGCGGTCTTGCCTACGGACCGTGAAATTATAATCTATTGCCAGCCCGCAGCCAGCGGCTGGCGTGGCTTATTCGGCGGTCATCAGGTCAAACGCGAACAGTTATGAGCCGCTCCGCTAGCATCAGGCGTTCACGGCTTCGCGACCGTCGCCAGAACCACCCCGCACACCCGCTCCACGTCTGCCTCCTCCAGCCCGGCGCCCGACGGCAGGCAGATGCCGTGCCTGAAAAAGCGCTCGCCGACACTGCCGCCGAACACCCGCGCCCCCTGAAACACCGGCTGCAGGTGCATCGGCTTCCACACCGGCCGCGCCTCGATCTTTTCGCGTGCCAGCGCCTCAATCACCCGCATCACCTCCGCCCCCGGCCCGCCCATTCCCTCCCCCGCCCGGCACCCCTTTTCACTCTCGCTTTCGCTCCCTTTCCCCCGGCCCGCCATTAGCCGGTCGTCTGCCTCGTCCAGGCTTTTACACTCGTCATTGCGGCCACTTGACCACGGCGCAAGCTTTGCCGGATTCCATCCGGCAAGCTCGCCGCCGGGTCGTGGCCGCAATAACCCCGCCGTCAGCCACCTCGTGCATCTGCCGTACGCCGCCTCGGGCATGAAGCCGCAGACCGCCCGCCCCTCCAGCCGCACGCGGTACCACTCGAAAATCCGCCGCTTCTTCGCGATGATTTGTTCCAGATAGGCGAGCTGCCCCACCCCCACCGCCGCCACGATGTTGCTCATGCGGTAATTGTAGCCCAGCTCGCGGTGCTCATACCACGCCACCGGCTCACGCGCCTGCTGCGCCCGCCTTCTGGCCCGCTCGACCACTCCCGCGTCGCGCGACACCAGCATCCCGCCACCCGAGGTCGTGATGATCTTGTTGCCGTTGAAGGAGTACACCACCGCCCCCGCCGCCTGCGCGGCGCTCCCTCTTGCCACTTCCCCCTGCCCCGGCCCGCGCCT
>JAQWAM010000329.1 GCA_028707675.1 Kiritimatiellia bacterium
TATGGGCCTGAATGCCGTGGGTCTCGCCCAGACGCCCCAGCCCGCGCAGGAACGCCTCGCGCGCCAGCACCGAGGCCGCCGCCACCGCGATGTCCGACTCGGCCTTGTGCCGCTGCTCGAGCTTGATCTTGCGCCCTTTCTTCATGAGGGCGCGCTCGATCACCTGCTTGGCCCCGAATTGGTCGGCCACCGCGCGCGGGCAGTCCGGCACGGTTTCGAGCAGGTTCTCGATGCAGCGCGCGTGCGCCCAGGCCAGCATGGTGTTGACATTGCGCATCTTGGCATACAGCCGGTTGTAGGCTTCGGGCCCGATGGACACCAGCGAGAAACGCCTGGGGCCAAGCAACTGGCGCGTTTTCACGCCGATGAAAAAGACGGCCTTGTCAGTTAGCTGCTTGCAGTCCTTGACGCCGAGTTCCTGCATGGCTTGCGCGATGTCGGGGTCTACGTACACGGCGCTGGCCACCAGCGGGCCGAAAAAGTCGCCCTTGCCGCTCTCGTCGATGCCCATGTGCGGCGCCACCAGTTCGGGATTCAGAATCTCCTCATAACCGAGCGTTGCGGATAACAGCACGTTAGGCTCCAAGAAAAACAGCACGAAATCTTCCGCGCCCTTGCCCTGCACCAGGCACTTGCCGCTCTTGTACAGGTTCACCACGCAGTCCTGAGCCTCGACCGCAATCTGGGTGTGCGGCACCTGCTTGGGCCGGTAGTTGCCCATTTTCAGCATCAGCTTGAGCGCTTCCTGCTGCTCCTTGTCCAGAACGAAGGTGTATGAATTCTTCTTTGGTTGCATGATTGGAATCTTTTCATATGCGCACTGTTCGCGCAAGCGCGCTTTTACGGACGCGCCTCACATGCCGAAGCCCAGCCCCCGGAGTTTTTCCCGCAGCTTTACGGTGGAGTTCTCGATCGTCACTTTGGTTGCGGAGAATTCGCGGCGCACGGGATAGCGTCCGCGCTGGCGGTCGAAAGCCGCCGCGCGGGCGGCGGCGTCCGCGCAACAGGACTCTTTCAGGCGGCGCGAGTCGGCCTCGATGTCATAAACGGCCAGCGCCAGCCCGCGCAGAATGTCCTCGTCCGCGCGGCCGGCCGCGTCGGCGCTCCAGTGCGGCAGCGGTGGCGGCGGCAGGCCGAAGCTGAATTCCGGCGGCAGGCCGAGAAAGCCGCAGGCGGCGCGGTAAACCATGGCAGTGCCGTTGACCTTGCCTTCGTACGAGTGGCCGGCGATGTGCGGCGTGGCCAGATCGGCGCGGGCCAGCAGGTCTGGTCGGTAATCCGGCTCGCCCTCCCAGCAGTCGATCACCGCATGGCCCACGTTCGCGTCGAGCGCTCGCAGCAGGGCGCCGGTGTCGGTCACCGGGCCACGCGCGGCGTTAATCACGACCGCTCCGGGCTTAAGCGCTGCCAGACGCGCCGCGTCGAGCAAATGCCGGGTGGCGTCCGGCCCCTCCTTGGTCAAGGGCACGTGGCAGGTCACGATGTCGGCCTCGTCCAGCACCCGCTCCAGCGGCACGAAGCCCCGCGCCTCGCTGTCGGCCGGGTCGCGCTGACGCGGCGGGTCGTTAGCCAACACGCGCAGGCCCAAAGCGCGGGCATGGCGGCAGACGCGCCTGCCCACATTGCCCACGCCGATCACGCCGATAGTCTTGCCCTCCAGACGGAAACCGTGCCTGCCGCCAAGCCATAGCAGCGCCGCCGTAACATAGTTGGCCACGCTCTCGGCGTTGCACCCCGGCGCGCCGCACCAAACGATGCCGCGCGCGGCCAGATAAGGGATGTCAATGTGGTCAGTGCCGATCACGCCCGAGCCGTAGAAACGCACGGCGCTGCCGTCCAGCAGGGCGGCGTTGACCTTGGTGGTCGAACGCGTGACCAGCATTTCAGCGTCACGCACGTCCTCGGGCGCGATTTCGCGCCCGCCTTTGGAAAGCACCGTGCCCAGCGTGCCGAACGCCTCTGCCGCGAAAGGCATGTTTTTGTCACATACGATTTTCATGTCATCAGAAGAATTGCATGCTGGTTTTCTTGAACTCGGTCAGCGAGAGCAGCACCTGCCCGTCCGTGGCGCCGATGGTCTGCGACAGGCGTTCGAAGAGCCGGCGCGTCCGCTCCCATTCCGGCGTGTGGATCATGGCGTAGAGCCTGAACGGGAAGATGTCCAGACGCGCCCGTTCATAACAGTGGGTGACCTCCGGGCAGGCGGCCAGCCGCCGCCCGGCCGACAGCATCTCGCCGTCCGGCAGGTTCCAGCAGCACATGCCGTTGGCTTTGAATCCCATCTGGCGGTGGCGCAGCAAAAGCGCGAAGCGGCGCAGGACGCCGGACTCCTGCCAGGCCCGCAGCCGCTCTAGCAAGGCCGCGGCACTCAGGCCGGCCGCGTTCGCCGGAGCCTCGAACAGATCCTCGCGCAGAGGCACGTTGCCCTGAAGCTGTTTGACGATCCGCCTCTCATCCTCGTCCAGCGGCGGCGCGGGCGGGCGTTCGCGCTCAAGAGCGCAAGCGGGTTCGACCGCTTCGTCGCGCTCGCGGGTGCGCAGGTCGAACACCACATCGATCTTGAAACGGCGCAGGGCCGGCAAAGTATGCACCGCGTACGGCTGACAAGCCGCACGCAACCGCTCGGTCTCCGCCGCGAAAGTCTCCGCCGGCGTCGCCAGCGTGAACCAGAGGTTCGGCCAGTTGCGGGATCCCGGCCCGCCCGGCAGATCGCGCGGCAGCCCGTCCGGCCAGCCGCGCTCGTAGGCGTGGGTCACGCCGGGCGCGGCGGCGATCTTGCCCGCGACCTCGGACAGGCGCGCCCGCGGCACGTCCATGACGCACAGGGCGCTGCGGTACCCCAGACGGCGCGCGTCGAAAACCCCGCCGAGACGCCGCGCCTGCCCTGATTGCAGCAGACGGCCGACAAGGCTGATGACCTCGGCCTCGCCGAGCGCATGCGCGCGGCCGATCTCCGCGAAGGGCCTTTGCGTCAGCGGCAAGCCTTGCTGCAAGGCGGTCAAGACCGCCGCTTCTTTGTCGTTGAAATCAAACACAATCTATACGCGCCCCCTGCCGCTGCCGGCGTGACGGCTCACACGTTTCGGCTTCTTGAAGCCGCGCGGTTTCGCCTTAGGCCGCGCCGCGCCATCCTCCGCTTCACTCACAGGCTCATTAAGCCCCGCGCCAGCGCTGTTCTCGGGCCGGCTGCGCGCGCGGTAAAAGATTTCCACCGGCGCGCCTTCGAGCCCGAACCGCTCGCGCAGGGCCCGAATCATGAAATCGGTATACTGCTTGGTGGCGAGTTTAGGGTCGTTCACGAACATGCGGATAATGAGCGGCGCGAAACCCACCTGCACCGCGTAATAGACGCGCAGGCGCTTGCCGGTCTTGGCGGGCGCGACCACCCG
>JAQWAM010000330.1 GCA_028707675.1 Kiritimatiellia bacterium
CGGCTCGGGCATCCACACGCACACGCCTGTGTCACTGATCTGCGCGTCAATCAGCCCGCACATGGTCTCCATCGTCAGAGCGGTGCCGCTGGCGCCGATACAGTGCGCGAATGCCGCCGCGCAACGTGCCCCATTGCCGCACATCTCCACCTCAGTTCCGTCCGGGTTCAAAAACCGCATCCGGAAATCAGCTTTCTCGGACTTTTGCACCAGTATCACGCCCTCGCACCCGACCCCGGTGCGCCGGCCGGCTATGGCGGCCATGAGAAAATGGTCTTCCCACGGCACATAACCGGCGCGATCATCAATCAGCACGAAATCATTTCCCGCGCCATGCATTTTGGTGAATTTGATTTTCATGGCATAACCCCCGCAGGCGTTTAAGGCAAGTCTCGTCCGAATATCCGCATCATGCGTGTCCTAAGGTCTCCTTCAGTCTCCATCGGCAGATCCCCGCCTCCGGAGACATCTACCAGATCGGCCAGGATGTTAAGCGCCTCATCCAGCACCACATCATCCTCCGTTCCATTTTTACGGTCGCCCTCAAGATTGTCGCCATCGATCTTGCGCATTTCGCTCTCGGCTTTGATGAGCGCGCGTCGGGCATTGATCTCCAGCGGGACTTCTTGCTTGGCGCTGACCTCCTTGACATGCCGCACCAAGGCGCAATAACGCTTGTAGCGTTCGTTCTCTGCAAGTCTTGAAGCCGATTTCTCTTTCAGCGCCGGCAAGAATTTATCCACGTCCGACACCGGTATATAGAGCGCCTCCTCCACCTGCGTCCAAGGCAGCGATCCCGGCAGCTTGTCCTCGCCGATGTCCAGTCCTTCCAGCGTCGAAGGTATGACGATATCCGCTCCGATGCCTTTACGTTGCGTTGACGCGCCGTTGATGCGGTAAAAACTGGCCGTAGTGATTTTTAATGAGCCGTATTTAGCCGCTCCCAGCGGCAAAACGGTCTGCACCGTGCCCTTGCCGTGCGATTGCGAATCGCCGACCAGCACGGCCCTCCCGTAATCATGCAGCGCGGCGGCGACAATTTCTGACGCGGAAGCCGATGCTCTGTTGATCAGCACCACCATCGGCTTACGGAAAGCCGCGGCCGGGTCCATGTTCGGCACGGGCAGCACTACGATCTTGCGCGTCTCGCGCACCTGCACGACCGGGCCGCTGCGGACAAAGAGCCCCACCAGACTAATGGCCTCACGCAAAGAGCCGCCGCCGTTGTTGCGTAAATCCAAGATTAATCCGGCAACATTCTCGCTGTTGAAAGACGCCAGCAGTTTGGCGACATCCATCGTCGCGCTGCGGAAACCCTCCTGCGACGGCCGCTTATCCATGGTGCCGTAAAAGGTCGGCAGCCTGACTACCCCCATCTTGCGCGAATTGCCGTCCGGCATGGTAACACGCTCCACCGTGCCGGTGGCAGCCTGCTCTTCCAGCCGCACCTCGTCACGGATCAGATCCACAGTTTTGGTGGTCGTGCCGCTAGGGTCTGCCGCCGGTATTACGCTAAGAACCACCTTGGTGCCTTTCTCGCCCCTGATTTTTCGCACCGCTTTGTTGAGCGGCAGGTGCACAATATCCTCAACCGGCCCGTCACCCTGAGCGACACCGATGATCTTGTCGCCCTTGACCAGACGTATAGGTCGCATGTCACGTGCCGCCGGCCCGCCGGCAATGACCTCCATGATCAATGCCATGCCGTCTTCGGATCGCAATTGCGCTCCGATACCGCAGAGCGACAGGTTCATGTCGATGTCAAAATCTTCTTTGCGCATGGGCGACATGTATTCCGAATGCGGGTCGTAAGCTGTGGCGACCGCGCTCAAATAACGTTGCAATATGGCTTCCTCGTCCATGTCCTGCACAACTATCATCAGTTGCCGGTAGCGCTTTGTGATGTTTTCTTCGGGGGTCAACACCGGCTTTGCGGCAGGCCCATCGTCATCTTCAGCTTCAGGCTCTTGCGCGGCATCCGTCTTGTTGGTGGCATCAGCCATGTCGAGTTCCCGTCCGATAACCTGCACCAGATACTCGTTTTTGACCCTTTTGCGCCACAGCTCGTCCTGTTCGTTACGATTTTTGGGCCAAGGCGCATCCTTGCGCTTCCAGACATAACTCTCATCCTTGTCCATCGAAAACCCGATCTCCAGCAGGTTGGTTACGCACTGATACCGTTCCTCGATGCGTTCCCGGAAAACGCGGTAGACCTCATAAGGGAAGGAGACATCGCCTTTTTTGACCGCATCGTCGATATTTAAACGCATGCGGCTGAAGGATTCGATGTCGCTCTGCAAAAAATAACTGCGATCAAAATCGAAAGAGATTAAAATGTTTGTCCATGCTTTCGCTGAAATGACATCATTGAGATCTGCCTGCAGCAGATGCTTGTCCGGCAAAAGCCGTGCTATCTTTTTCGCGACATCGCCGTAATGCGCTTGCGGCAACGGCTGCGCCCACGTCTCCGCCGCCGCACACGACAACGCCAAAACGGCAAAAACCCGCAACCGTCGTTTACACCCGCTAAAGCTTAACCTTATCATGAGTCTTTATGCTCCATTATCAACACAATCCTTTCCTTGTCGTCTGCCGCCAGATGTCCGGCATGCGACTTAATCGCAGATGGCAACCGTGTGGCGTTGCAAATCAATGTGTCCTCCTGCATGCACAGTTCGGACACAAAAGTCTCACTAGCGAAGCACACCACCGGCAGCAGCCCAAAAGTAGCATCGCCCATCCTTTCTGACAGAAAAGACTCCAACGAAAAAGCGGCGGCGCGCACTTGTGAAAGCGGCGAGCGGTCAGGACGAGCTCCGTCCACCAGCAATTCGCCATCTATAAGCTCAACTTTTCCGGCCCAGCACTTGGTCTCTACGGCGAACACACCGTTGTCACCGACCACCACATGGTCAACACTGCAGCCCGAGAGGTCGAAATCATGGAATACATGGTAACCGTCGGACAGATCCGCCAGCAGCGCCGCGACGGCCTCTTCACCACGCGCCCCTTTGAAAAAAGCTTTAATTCCCGCCATGCCGTCGCGCGCCGCCCAGACCAAAAAAGCGGCCGCCAGCACGAAGCCGACGCCGGCCAAGGCCAATGATATCCGCGGCATCACCGCTCCGCAGAAAATCCCGCAGGCGAAAAGCGCCGCCAGCAACGGCCAGATTGCCCGCATCACACCGCGCGCCCGCGCGGTCTCTCCGGGAACTCCATGAATCACGGCTTTGTTCGGGTCACTCATTAATCACTTTGATTTTGGCCTATTATCATACCAGATGCAATCAAGATGTTTGCAAGAGCCTTAGGATATCCCCGGCCATCTTTGCGGGCGTGAGCCCGGCATCCGCAAGCAATTGGTCGGTGGTGCCCTGCCCGAC
>JAQWAM010000009.1 GCA_028707675.1 Kiritimatiellia bacterium
ACTCAAAACACCGTGTGGACACCTGGCTGGACCGCACTCTGATAGCGCCTTTTGCGGAGGATGAGGGACTGGTTGATTGGGATGAGGCCGATACGCTCGATGCCGCCGCGGAGGCGTTTGACCGCCAGCCGCTGCCGGACGCCGCCTTCGCGCAGTTGCCGGCGCGCGCTTTGTCCGCCGGCAGTTATGCGGCTTGGGGCAAAGAGCTGGCCGCCGCGCTCTACCGGACGTTCACGCTCGACCTCTATGCCGCGCCCGAGCTCAAGCTAATATCCCGGCTTGACGAGGACGAGGAAGCTTTCCGCGCGCGCGCGGCTCAGCTTTTGCGCGAGCGGCGCGATAAGGATATGGCCAAGCTCAAAACGCGCTACGCGCCCAAAGTGCAAACCCTGACGGATCAGATACGCCGGGCGGAAGAACGGATGAACCGCGAACGGGCGCAGGCCGGGCATCAAAAGATGAGCACGGCGATTTCGATAGGGGCGACCTTGCTCGGCGCCTTTCTGGGGCGCGGAGCGCGTAGTGTCGGGACGGTCGGCCGTGCCGCCACGGCCATGAAGAGCGCCAGCCGCATCGGCAAAGAGTCAGGCGATGTGGCTCGCGCCGCAGCCGGACTGGAAGCGCTGCGGGCGCGTCTGAGCGATCTCGAGGCCGAGTTCGAGAGCGCGGTCGCGGCGATGGACGGGCCGGTCACGCCGGAGCGGGTGGTGATCGAGCGGCGGCCGCTGCGTCCCCGCAAATCGGATCTTTCCGTCGGCACGCTGGGACTCTGCTGGACGCCGTGGCGGCGGGCGGCTGACGGCGTGCTCGAACCCGCGTGAACACGCGAGGTGTCTCGGCGGTGCGGCGCAACGCATCGAAAATTAACACTTAACCATACTTGCCTTAAATGACAAAATTACGTAAAGTGTCGTTTTGTCATTCTCAAACGGGGCTTTTAGTATGTCGCGGCTTTTTGCCGCGCACAATAAGGAGCACAGGCATGCGTCGAAACATCTGTCATTCTCTGTCGTTCGTTATAGCGTTTCTGTGCGCTGGCGCGCTGCTGCAAGCTCACGGCGCCGGATTCGGCCTGTACGAGGCCAGCGCCCGCGGCAACGCCATGGGCGGCGCCCTGGTGGGCGCGACCGGCGACGCCTCGGCCAACTATTACAACCCGGCCAACATGACCGCGCTGGAGGGCACGCACCTGATGGCGGGCTTGACGCTGATCCATCCGGTGCTTGACGTCACGGCCGGCGGAGACAAGAACAATCTCGACAGCGGCTGGTTCTTTCCTCCGCACGTTTATGCGTCTCAGCAGTTGGCCGACCGCTGGTTTGCTGGAATGGGCGTGTACAGCGAGTTCGGTCTGGGAACCGAATATGACCGCGACTGGCCGCTGAAGTCCAACAGCACCGAGACTTGGCTGGACACCCTGACAGTAAATCCCAACGTGGCGTACAGGGTGACGGACCGGCTCTCGCTGGCCGCCGGGTTCCGCGCCATGTACCTTGATTTCGAGAGCCGCAAGACCGTTTACGACAACGCGCGGTTGGATCCGAATCTGCCGATATTCGGCGACATGCGCACGCGGGTGCAGGGCGACTCTTGGGGCTACGGCTACAATCTCGGGGTCTCGTATAAGCTCACCGATCAGATCGATCTAGGCTTCGCCTACCGGTCGAGCGTGCGGCAGACGGTCAAAGGCGACATCCGGTCGGAAAGTTCGTCGCGCCCGTTCGACAATCTTTTGCCCGAAGGCACGGCCTCCGCGCGCGGCACGATCGAGCTGCCGCCGTCTTGGATCGCGGGCTTGAACTATCGTCCGGTAGAGAAGCTGAATCTGGGCGCGGCCGCGATTTTAACCCAGTGGAGCACCTATGATTCGCTGAACATGAGCTTCGGCCGGACACGGAACAAGCAGATACCCGACTCCACGGACAAGAAGAACTGGAGCAACGTCTGGCGCCTGTCGCTGGGCGCCGAGTATCTGCTGACGGAAAAGTGGTCGGCGCAGTGCGGTTATGTTTACGACATGGATCCGATCGACAAGGAGCATACCGACACTCTGCTGCCGCCCGGCGACCGGCATATCGTCAATTTCGGATTGGGATACGCGCTGGAAGCGTGGAAGCTCTACGGCGGTTACGGCCTGATCATCATGGAGCCGGTGGATCGGAGGATCGGCGGCCAGCGGGTTGACTTTGATGATGGTTTCTGCCACCTGTTGTCATTCTCGGTCGCCACGAACTTCTGAAGTGCGCGCTTGCGATCAGTATCCACCTTCAGCCTCAGCGCCGGGACGAGTTACCGCGTTCGATGCGGCGGAATTTCAACGGCGTTATGCCCTCCGCGCGGCGGAAAACATTGCTGAGGTGCTGGGCGTGGCAGAAACCTGTGGTCGCGGCGATGTCTTTAATGGAAATGTCCGTTAGCGACAGCAGGCGTTTGACCTCCAGCAGGCGCAGGACGATCAGCGTAGCGTAGGCGGTCTTGCCGGTGGCTTGCTCAAAATGCCGCGAGAGCCTGTGCCTTGGAACGTTCAGCGCGGTGGCCACATCGGCGACACCGATGCTTTTGCCAAGATTCTCCCGAAAATAACGCATGGCCGCGCGGATCAGCGGGTCAGAGTGCGTGGCGCTGTCAGTGCTGGCTCGCAGCTCCACGCCGCGCGGCGGCACAAGCCCCGGTTCGCGCGGCGGTTTCTCGCCGAGCATGATGCGGTTCAAAAGCGCGGCTCCGTCATAGCCGATCCGGACCAGGTCATGGCGCACGCTGGAGAGCGGGACACGGATGTTCTCGCAGACAAGAGTATCGTTGTCCACGCCGACGATGGCGATATCGTCGGGCACGTTATAGCCCGCGTCGAGACAGACGGTCTCGAATTTCGCGGCGTCATAATCGCAATAGCAGAACACGGCCAGGGGCTTCGGCAGTCGGCTCAGCTCTTTTTTCAGCCACTTGAACTGAGCGCTCCAGTTGTCGGTCTGCTTGCTGGCGATGCGGGACCAGACCAGCAGTCGGGGAGTCTTGCCTGTGCGTTCACGCATCCTGTGCGCGAAGCCCGTGCGGCGCAGCTCGTGCGGGCGCTGGAATTCGGTCGAGAAAAAGGCCGCGTCGTGATAGCCGCGTTCGAGCAGATGGTCTGCCGCGGTCTCGCCGATGAGCAGATGGTCGCCGTGGATACGCGGCAATGGTATGTCCAGGCGGAAAGAGCCCAGATCCACGCACGGGACGCGCTTGTTACTGATGTAGCGGATAATGTCGTCGCGCTTGTTGATCAGGGCCACGATGCCGTCGCCGGACCAGCCCTGCGGCAAGGCGCAGCCGTCGTTAACCGTGACGTACCAGTTTTTTTCCGCGGCGCAACGCCCTATACCCTCGCGGATGCGGTGGTCGTACCATTCCATCAGAATGAGAACGTTGGCATGGTTCATAGCCGCATGATATAAGATCTGCGCGTATTCGGGCAACCGCGATTTTCGTGTCGGGCCGCCGCATAACGTGCTTGTGTTCCGGGGCGGGATAAGGTTTAATTAACCACATTCATGCGGTAATCGTTCCCGCGCCGGTGTCAAGCTTGCCGGATGGGCGGCATACACGCTTGAAAAATTTCAGGAGACACGAAAATGCGCTTAAAAATGTGTTTGTGGACAGCGTTGGCGACGTTGGCGGCGGCGGTTTCATTGGGGGCGGACAACATCGTCAAGGATGTCAAAGTGCGTGTGCTGGATCAGTTCGGCGCCGACGCTTCTGACGTGCTGTCTTTCTGCAATGTCAAGCCCGGCGCGGAGGTGTCGCAGGAGGCGCTTTCCAAAGACGTGCGAGCTTTGCTGGACACGGGACGTTACGGCTACGCCGGGGTGGAGCTGGAGAAGCTGGAAGACGGTGTGCGCGTTATCTACGTGATCAAGCGCCGTTACCGTTTTCAGGAGCCTTTGGCGATCAAAGGCGCGAACAATTTGAGCGAGCGCAAGATACGCAAGCTCTCGGAACTCAAGAGCGGCGACTATATCGACGAGCCGATCCTTTCGTCGAAAGCGGCCAAGATCCGCGACGAGTACGTCAAAAAGTTTTATCCTGACGTCAAGATCGGTGCGGCGATCGAGCCGATCGAGGGCAGTGTGGGCGCGGCCAGAGTGGTGTTCACGATAGAGGAGGGGGAACGGGCCAAAGTGCGGAAGTACCGGTTTTCCGGCAACGTCGCGATTCCGGACAAAGATTTGCGATCGTCATTTGGCCAGCGCCCATGGTGGGATCCGCGCGGCTGGTTCACCGACACGCCGGTTTCCGCGCAGGATCTGGAGGACGCCCGGCAATTGGCGGAGGAGGTTTACCACAATCACGGCTATCTCGACGCGCGCGTGGCGCCGGCGGTCAGGGAACAGGCCGGCAAAGAGAAGGTCGATGTGGTTTTCGAGGTCACGGAAGGCGAGCTTTACCATGTCGAATCAAAGAATATCCGCGGGGTCAAACTGTTCCCTGAAATGGAAGTGCTGGACGCCAGCCGGCGCATGGGCGTGGATTCCGTGGCCGGCAAGCAGTTGATCGAGGACGCGGCGAAGGACATCCGCGATTACTACGGCTCTCGCGGTTACGTTGACACTGTCGTGCGGCCTGTGAAAGAGACCGTGCCGGACAAGCCGGGGCGCATGGCGGTCACATTCGAGGTGCGCGAGGGCGAGCTGTGCCACGTACGCAACATCGTGATCCGCGGCAACAACGTGACCAAAGACAAGGTGATCCGCCGCGAGATACTGGTCAACCCGGGAGAGCTCATGCATGAGCCGCGCGCCGAGCGCAGCGAAAACAGGCTTAAGAACCTGGGTTATTTCAAGGTCGTGCGACACTACACCGAGCAGGTAAACCAGCCCGGGGTGCGCGATCTTGTTTACGAGGTGGAAGAGCAGCGCACCGGCAACTTCATGATCGGAGCCGGGTTCTCCAGCATCGACTATCTGGTGGGCTTCATGGAGATTTCGCAAAGCAACTTCGATATCCTGAACTGGCCGAACTTCACGGGCGGCGGCCAAAAAGCCCGGCTGGGGCTTGAACTCGGCTCGCGCCGTCAGACAGCGGAGGTCTCCTGGACGGAGCCCTGGTTCCTCGACCGGCCGCTGGCGCTGACGATCGACGCCTACAGGCGCATGCGCTGGTATGACCAGTACGACGAGATACGCTCTGGCGCTTCTGCCGGTTTGTCTTATCCTGTCAAGTTCGGCCGCGTGGGGGCGCGCTACACGCTGGAACTGGTGGAGATGGACGATGTTGACAAAGGCTTGTGGTACACGGATCCCAACACTGACGAGTTCGGTTGGTTTGATGACGAAATCTCCAATCGTTATTTCCGTGAACAGGAGCGGGAGTTTGGCGACGCGATCAACAGCGTGATCCGGCTGTACTGGGCGCATGACACGCGTGATCAGCCCTTCGTGCCCACCAAGGGTTACCAGACCACGGTATTCGGCGAACTCATGGAAGGCGCCATCGGCGACAACGAGATATACAAGCTGGGCGCGAATTACAGACACTGGTTCCGGATGCCCTGGTACAAGCATGTTTTGAGTCTGCGCGCCCGGGCCGAAACGGTCGAAGCATACAGCGGTGATGTTCCGATCTACGAAAAGTTGTTCTTAGGCGGCCCGCGCACCGTGCGCGGCGTGGAATACCGCGATATCGGCCCCAAGGTCTACCGCGGCAGGGGCAGCAAGAGTCACGCGCCGATGGGGGGGCAGACTTTGGCATTGGCGACAGCCGAGTACACCATACCGGTGTTCAAGGCGGTACGTTTCGCGACCTTCATGGACATCGGCTCGATCGGCGAAGACGCTTTCGACCCCGAGATGTCTGACGTGTGCGTCTCGGTCGGCGTGGGAATCCGGATCGACATACCGGGCTTCCCGATCCGCTTCGATTTCGCCAAGCCGATAAACGAGGACGACAGCTATACTGACGATGAATTCTTCTCATTCGCGATCGGGTTTGAATAGGCCTTTAGCGCGGGATCGGTTCGGACAGGGCTCCGCCCTTAGTGACTTGCGGATCAACAAGGCCAATAAAAAGTTGTTTATCACGCGAAGTCACGAAGGCCACAAAGGTGGCAGAGATTGTTTGAAAGGAAAGCACGAATGAAACGTATAGGATTGGTTTGCATAGCGGCGATGGCCGCTTCGGTGATGGCGGCGCAGGATAAGATCGCGGTCGTCAACATGGTGGACCTGGTTCGTTTCCATCCCAGCCGCGAGCGTGACCGCAAGCTGATGCAGGACACGGAAAAGGATTTTCAGTCGCGCCTTGACAAGCAGCGCGACCGCTTCGAGGAACTGCGCGGAGAATACGAGAAGGCTGTAAAAGAGGCGCGCAGCCCGGCGCTTAACGACAAGGCCAAAAACGAGGCCGAGGAGAAGGCAATGCGCCACCGCGATGTGCTGGCGGAGGCGGACCGCGACCTGCGCCAGGAGATGCAGAAACTGCAGCGCGAGCTGGGTGAACTGGACACCCGCCTGCTGCGTCAGGTGACCGGAGACATCCGCGAGGTGCTGACCAAGTTTGCCCAAGAGGGTAAATACAGCATGATCCTTGACGGCACCACCATGGCCTACCATGACCCCGCCATGGATGTTACGGACGCGATCCTCAAGCGCATGGGCGTGGATCCCAAGGTGCGTCAGGAAGACAAAGACAAGGAAAAGGCTGAGAAGCCGGCGGCCGCGGACGGTAAGTGACGTGGTTATAACCGCCAAAGAGTTGGCCGGGCGTTTAGGCGGCAAGCTTGATGGGGACGCCGCGCAAGAGGTCTCGGCTTTGGCCAGTCTGGCGGAAGCCCGCGCGGGCGACCTTACTTTTTTCAAGGACGCCAAGTATGCGGCCCAGCTTGCCGCCACACGCGCCAGCGTCATTCTGGTGCCCTCTGACTGGTCCGGCACCAGCGCCGCGCCGGCTTTGATCCGCGTTGAAGACCCCAACGCCGCTTTCGGCAAGGCCGCGGTGTGGTTCGCGCCGCCGCCCGTGATCCGCGCGCCCGGCATACATCCCGCTGCGGTTGTCGCGGCCGACGCGCGGTTGGGCACCGGAGTGCATGTGGGTCCTTGGACCGTGATCGAGGATGGCGCCGTGATCGGCGACAACTGTGTGATCGAGGCACAGGTTTTTATCGGCCAAAGGGTGGAGATGGGCGAGGGCTGCCGGATATATCCGCAGGTGACGGTGCGCGAAGGCTGCCGCCTGGGCCACCGGGTCATCCTGCATTCTGGCGTGCGGATCGGCGGCGACGGTTACGGCTACAATCCCGTGCCGCAGGCCGACGGCACCATCACGGTCGAAAAGATACCGCAGTTGGGCATCGTCGAATTAGGCGATGATGTCGAGGTGGGTTGCAACACCACGATCGACCGCGCGCGGTTCGGCCGTACGCGTATAGGTGACTCCACCAAAATCGACAACCTGGTTCAGATCGGGCACAACGTGGAAATCGGGTCTTACAGCGGCGTTATCGCCCAGGCCGGCATCGCCGGCAGCACACGCGTGGGTTCCGGCTGCCTGATCTGGGCGCAGGCCGGGCTTTCCGGTCACCTTACAGTCGGTGACCGCGGCCAGGTCGGCCCAATGAGCGGCCTTACAAAAAACGTGCCGCCCGGCGAGTATTATTTGGGCCAGCCGGCTGTGTCGCGACGAGAATTCGGGGCACGGATGCTGCTGCCGCGCCAAGTCGAGAAATTGAAAAAGCAAGTGGCTGAGCTGAAGGCCAGGCTTGATGCCATCAAAAGCTGAATATTTTTAAGAACGGCAAGATTTCGTGCGACAAGTTGTCGCGCTCGGCAGACAACATGTCGCTTTTTCGTTATGACACCCGTTTCCCCGCTTTGAGCTTGAGCCTTATAAGTGGTAAATTTCAAAAAAGGCATGTTCCCAAGCATAATCGCATGCTAAATTACTAATTCATAACTCCTAATTCCTAATTTGGCGCGATTCAGTTCAACTAACTGAATCGCCCCCGGTGGTTGGCACATCTCTAGCTAAATCATAAGCGCCAACGCGAGAGGCGGCAAAGGGTTCACAAAAACAGGTCCGTAAAGGCCATAACCCCATCAGCTCGCCTGGCGGTTTCAGTTAACGGTTGCCGTCTGCCGGGTGGGGTTATGGCCTGTTTAAGGCGGATTGGCTAGAGGCTTGAAAAACTGGTTTTCAAGTGGAGGGTTCAGATGTCAGGGTTCAGGTGTTGAAGGCTATACCAAACTACAATAATCGGGAGGATCAGGAATGAGAGTTATAAAGACAATCAGATGTTGGACGGCTGGCGCGCTAGCCGTGTTCATGGTTTTAGGGGCGTCTGCCGCCAAAGAGAGCGTAAACTTCGACTTCCGGCGCGGGTTCGCTGATGTTGCGGCCAAAGCCACGCCCGCAGTCGTTTTCATACAGGTCGAGAAGCAGGTGGCCATGGGAAACGGAGAATTTTACTTCAACAACCCGTTCGACTTGTTCGGGGATGATTTCGCGGAAAGGTTTTTTGGACTGCCGCAGGCGCCGGGGCGGCGCGGCCTGCCCGGACGGCGCGCCCCAGGACGCGGGCGCCCGCCCGCCTTTAAGCAGACAGGGCAAGGGTCGGGCTTCATAATCAGCAAAGACGGCTACATCCTGACCAACACGCATGTGGTGGGCGATGTTGACAAGATAACCGTGAAGCTGGCCGACGGCAGAGAGTTCCAGGCGAAAAAAATCGGCGCTGACAACAAGACCGAGGTGGCGCTGATCAAAATCGAGGCCGAAGATCTGCCGGTGCTGGAGATCGGCAAGCCGGATGAACTGCTGATAGGCGAGTGGGTCATAGCAATCGGCAACCCCTTCGGCCTGAAAGAGACACTTACCGTTGGCGTGGTGAGTGCTAAAGGACGCAGTAACATAGGGATCACAGATTACGAGAACTTCATACAGACCGATGCGGCGATCAATCCCGGCAATTCGGGCGGCCCCTTGCTGAACATCGACGGAGCGGTGGTGGGGATCAACACCGCCATCTACAGCCGCAGCGGAGGATACATGGGGATCGGCTTCGCCGTGCCGATCGACATGGCTATGAACATCAAGAGTCAGCTTGTCGCAAATGGCCGTGTGACAAGGGGTTACATAGGTGTGGTGCTTAACCCCGGCGAGGTCACGGAAGAGATGGCCAAGTCCTTCGGGCGCGATGAGGCCGGCGGCGTGCTGATAGCCGAAGTGCAGAAAGACGGGCCCGCGGACAAGGCCGGAATCAAGAGCGGCGACATACTGATAGAGCTTGACGGCAAGAAAATAACAGACATTTCACGGTTCAGGCAGGATGTGGCACAGATCCTGCCTAATAAGAAGGCGAAACTGGCGCTTTTCCGTGACGGGAAAACACGGACAGTGGTTGTGACTGTTGGAGAGTTTCCTGATGATGGAAGTTTAGACGGCGGAGAGACCGGAGGAGAGCGGGACTTGGAGAAGTACGGTTTCGCGATTCAGGAACTGACGCAGGATCTTGCGCGGCGGTTCGGGTACGAGGCGGAGCAGGGAGTGATAGTTTCAGAAGTCTTCCCGGGTTCCGCGGCGGAAGAGGCGGGGTTGAGGCCCGGGATGCTGATCATGGAGGCCAACCGCGTGGAGGTGAGCAGCGTAAAGCGATTTGAAGAGGCCATGAAAAAGGGCAAGGACGGCAGCCTGCTGTTGCGGGTCAAGACCGAACGAGGCGCGGTTTTCCTCAATTTGCGGCCTAACGATTAACCACACAACAAATATTATATATAGACCACTCCTGTCATGCAGCACCCGGGGCCGGGTCAAACCGGCCCCGGGTTTTTTCGTCAGCGGTAAACTTTGGTAAGCTTGACCAGTGCCTGCCCCTTGGCGCAGCAATTTAAAGCGATTTCGTTGGGGCCGCCGCGCAGGATCGGCAGAGTTTTGTCCAAGCTGCCTTCCGCAAGTTTGGCGCGGTCTGCTCCGTACACCTGCCAGGTCTTGCCGTCACGGCAAACCAACCGGTCCCTGGCCTTCAGTTTTACCGGGAAACGCGCGACGCTGTTACCGATAGTCAGTACCGGGTTGTCAATCTCGCCTTTAAGTTCGATTTCAAGCCGTGCCTTGGATCGCGGGCGCACTGCCACTGTCCAGCGGCTGCGTACAAGGCCATTCTCAGAATCGATCAGTCGGGGCATTTCGTATTCGCGCTCAAGGCGCCGCCAGTCGATCTGCCGCCGCGGGCGGCGTGTGCCGAACGGCGATCCGAAGGCGGTTATCGATATTTCAGCCCTTCCTCCGGCTAAGGCGAATGTGTTGAGCCCAGAACAAAGCTCAGGCTGTTGTCCCTGCGCGCCAACCGCGCGCGCCAGCGGATCGCCCCTTTCGCTGTAATGCGTGAAAATGCCGTCCGGCTCCAGCTCGGCGAATTCCCCGGACGCCAGCGTGAACGGCACGGTCAGGGTCTGGCCGTTGACGGTCAGGGCCGGACGTTCCAGCCTTGCAGGCAACACCGGCAGAGCCAGCACAGGGCTTAGCGTCACCGCTGCGCCGCCGCCGGCCGGCAGGCCGTTGAGATAGAGGCTGACCTGCGAAATGTGAGCCATGTTAAGATTGGTGCGGAAGATCGCATGTGAGCCGCGGCGGCGGTAGGGCCAGACATGCTCGTCCATGCGCGCGGAGTCGCGCTCGCGCGCCAGCAGCGCCACATACCGCCAGCCTTTGAAATCGAGGGTGACGTAGTGATCCGAGAGCGCGCCGCTGAATTCGCGCGGGCAGCCGATCTGGATGTTCAGCAAAGCTCCCGAGCCGTCGCCCTTGACCCACAGACCGAAGGCGCCGGTACCGCCGATATCGCGGTAGGGCGCGGGGAGGGACAGCGTCGCGCGCGCCCATGCGCCGGTCGCTGCTACGCCGCCGTTCGCAGCCTTGAGCCGCAGGTTTCGCGCTCCGCCGCGCGTGTCCGCGGTGACTTCCGCCAAACTCAGCCGCACTGCAGAGGAGGCGGTGGCGGTTTTGAACAACTTGAAATCATCCGCCGTCACCAGCGGTTTGGCGGCGGGGCTCTCGGCGGGCGCGGCGGCGTAAAGCGCCTCGACCCTGAGGCAGAGCGGCTGCGGCGGTTCCCGATTATCAAGCTGCCATGATGATGAACCGTCGTCAGGCCCGGTGACGCGGTGTGTGCGCATCGCGGCCGGCGTGAAGCGCCACTCGCCGCCGGAAGTCTGCCTCAAGCGGAACTCCGCGCCTTTTCCGGACAAACGCGCCACGGTGACGTCATCGAAATAACGCGCCAGGCGCAGGTGCTCGTACCAGCCCAGCAGCGTGAACTGACGCTCCAGATGGTAAGGCAGCGGTGCGTTGTTGACGTTGACGCCCTGGATCGACATGGCAGCGTCGAGCGCCAGATTCTTGCAGGCGAAATACTCCTTCTCATCCAGATGGTGGCCGCGGGCGAACGGGGTCGCCATGCGCGGCGCCCACCAGCCCATCTGCGGCCCGAGCAGGTCGGTGTCGCGATAGCGTTCGCACACCGCGACGTGGTCGTCATGAAAAAGTTTCGCGCCCCAGACAGGATGGTCCCAGGTGCCGAGGCGGGAATGGAACCACCAGTTGTGCGCGCCGTAGCAGCTTGCCTCGATCACAGGGTCGCCTTGGAGGCGGCGCATGATCTTGTGGCGCATCGCGTCTATGCCGTAGCGGCTCATCATGCCCTCGGAGCCGTCGAAGTAAAGCTGATCCAACTCGCACGAGTTGAAGACGCGCGCGATGCGCCCGGCCAGATCGTCGGCCAGCGGCGAGTCCGGCTGCGGGTAGAAGGATATGTAGCGCTGCTGCAGATAATCGGCCTGAGCGCCTGCGGCATGAGACGATGCCCTTGTTTTGAAAGCGCCGCGCTTGCAGGCTTTGAAGGCGTAAGGCGGATCGCGCGCGATCTCGGCATACTGGATGATCTCCCTGCCTATACGGATGGCGTTACCGTTGCCGGAGTAAGTGAATACCACATCATGCCGAGCCGAGGGCGGCTCTTTCACGTATAGCACGTTGTCGGCGGGCGAGAGATCACGCGCCAGCGTGTAGGTGTCGAAGGGTATCAGGTGAGGGCTGGGCTCCGGCGTGATCCACGGGTCATGCGGCGCGATGCAGGCGGTCAGTGTGTGGATGCCCACTCGCAGACCGGCGGCGTGGATGCGTTCGGCCGTGTCCCTCATGTCGTCCAATCCGCGCGGATAGTAATTGGTGCGCACATCGTAGTGGCCGAGCGACTGCCACCAGCCGTGCAGGTGGATCGTCGAGAAGCCGCCGCGCCGAGCGACATCGATCCAGTCGTCGGTGGCGGCGTGGGCGAGGTCTGCGAACAGATATGAGCCCCGCGCGGGTTCGGCTTCCAGCGCCCAAGGGCCTGCGCTGTGCGAGATCGGCACTCCCGCGCTCGCAGCCATTTTCCGCAGCATCGCCGGCATTTTTTCCTTGGGGCCGGCGGCGAGCCCGGCGCGCCATCCGGTCAAGCCGCGCTCCGAGGTTGACCAGACCCGCAGCGTCCCGCCGTGCGCGCTCATCTCCAGCGGGAGGTCATAACCGCGCAGGCAAACCGCGTCGGTGTCGTCCGAAAGCATGTTGGCCATGCTTCCGCGGTATTTGCTCAGATTCACCGGAAGCGTACAGAAGGTCAGTGATTCGACGCCGGCAAGCGCCAGATCAGTTACCTTGAACTCGAAAAAATCGCGGCGGGCGGTGACTTCGACCGTACACGTGCCGCTGCCGCGCGGAAATACGAATTCCAGCAGATCGCCTTTGCGCCGGAGCGACCGGGCCGAGACGCGGCGGCCGTCGGTTAGCCGGGCGTGAACAAAAGTATGCGCTGACGCGAGCAGCTCGCGCTTGCGGCGTTTCGACCGCAAAGAGACGACTTGCCCGTCCGTATTGAGCACAAGCTCGGCGTGGCGGTTGGCGAAGCGCGCCGCTACCTCATGTTTTATTCCGCTCCCATCGATAATAGCGTATTGCGGATCCGCGCGTTTGGGTTCGGAGGCCAGCGCCTTCACTTCCGCGCCGGAAAGCGCGCGGGAGTAAATCCGCAGATCATCCAGCAAGCCGCGGTGGCAGACCGCGTTGTTCCAGCCGCCTAACCGCAAAGCGCTGGCTTCGACAGGATACGGCCACGAGGCGCGGCTGACCGGCACGCCGTCGGCATAGGCCGTCAACTCCGGCAAATCGAAAGTCACGCAAAGGTGCGTCCACTTCCTGACCGGCAGTTTAGGCAGCAGGGACACCCCCGTTTCGCGCCATTCATCGCCCGGGGCGCCGGCGCTGTGCCCCGGCCGTCCGAGGCGGAACAAGCATGCGCCGTCTGATACGAACAGCATCATACCGCCGGGGCTCCAGTTGATCGAGGACAGCAGGTTGGGGTAGCGGCGCGGCTCGTCATCATCCCATTGCGCCCAGACGGACAAGGTGAACTGCGTGGCGCCGTTCAGTCCGGGCACCGCCTGGACATGCATGTGCGCATTCGTGCCGTTGAAATGCGCGGCCTTGCCGAACGGCCCGGCGGCCCAGCGGACGTTCGTGAAGTCGGCTTCCAGCATGTTTCCGGAACGGTCAGCGGCTAAATCACCGCGGCCCCTGTCCAGCGGCAGCCACAGCAGCAGCGAAGAGTCTGCGCTGACGCTGTCTTGCGTACCCCCCGGAGCCACGCCCGCGGCTAGCGCGAACGCGAACACGCAGATGAACACAGTTCTGGCAATATCGTGTTTCACGCCCCCCCTTTTTTGTTAATTCCGGTTCGGAAGAAGCTAAACGGCTGCTTCTTCCAGCGGCATCGGGTTACACAGGTTACAGGCATTGTCCGCCACACGGCCGCAGTTGAAACAGATGAAGCGCGGCTCGCGGGTGAGCGTCTTGATCAATTCGAAACGCGCGTTACTGGCTAGCAGGCAGATGTGCCCCGCATGATCGCCCTTGCATTTTTTCTCGTCCACAACAACCTCCTTTTGGTGCGTGCTCGTCTATAACTTCAAGCTGATTAAGATTAGGATTAGGATTAAGATTAGGAAAAAT
>JAQWAM010000331.1 GCA_028707675.1 Kiritimatiellia bacterium
GCCGCGCGCGCGGCGGGCGCGTGGTGGCGGTCGGCAGCACCAGCGTGCGCACGCTGGAGACCGTGGCCGCCGACCATGGCGGCGCGGTGGTGGCGGCAGAGGGCGACAGCTCGATATTCATCCATCCGCCTTACCGCTTTCTGGCCACGGACGCGATGCTGACGAACTTTCACCTGCCGCGGTCCACGCTGATCATGATGGTGTCGGCCCTGGCCGGTCGCGACAAGATCATGGCCGCCTACCGCGAGGCGGTGCGCGAGCGTTACCGCTTCTTCAGCTACGGCGACTGCATGCTGATTATGTGAAGAGCAGATAAGAGGGAAGAGGGAAGAGACAAGAAAAAAGAAACATACTTGCAAATTGTTGATCCGGAGTGAGTTATATCGTTTAGATATTATTTTGTTGTTGTATTGTTTAATTTGCCGCCCATAATATATGTAAGCGAGTGGAGTAACATGTCTGGGTTAAACAACACAAAAAGGGCGGAATCGTTTGTGGTGCTGCTGACCGGTGCGCAGTGCGACCTGCAAACTTATATCGCCTATCTCGTGGGCAATCCTGACGACGCGCAGGATATTCTTCAGGATACCAATCTGGTTCTCTGGCGCGAGGCGTCGCGCTATGACGCGAAACGCCCGTTCCTGGCCTGGGCCAAGACCGTCGCCTACTATCAGGTCCTGACCTTTTTCAAAAAGCGCTCGCGCGACCGTCTGGTGTTCGATCAGGACATGGTGCTGCTGCTGGCCGAGGCGGATAGCGGACATCACACCGGCATGCAGGAGCGTTTGCTGCTGCTGGATGCCTGTTTCAAAAAGCTGACCCAGATGCAGCGGGCGGTCATGAAATGGCGCTACTACCGCGACTGGCCGGTCCGCCGCATCGCGAAGAAATTTGAGTGCAGCGAAGCATCGATCTCCATGCTGCTGACGCGCACCAGGCGCGCGCTGGCCGAGTGCATCGAGCGTTCCCTCGCGGACAAGCGGGAGGCAGGCGCATGATCACGCCCTACGAGCAGTTCATGGCGCTGGCTGGGCGTGTGCTGGACGGCGATTCCGAGCCGGCCGAGCGGGAGGAGTTCTGCGCGCTGCTGCGCGAATACCCCGAGCTGATCGATGTCTACCGGCAACTGGTGGACATCGACACGCTGGCCCGCTTGCGGTTCAGGCATGACGCGGGCATCGACGAGGAGGGCGGGGGGCGCTACGGCTACGGCATACGGGACGATGCGCACGAGCTCGTTTGCCATTCGACAAGCTCATGGCCGCCGGTACCCGGCTTCGCTAGCTACGCCGTGGCAAGCCGGCTAAACGATCAAAGTGCGCCCTGTCCCGTATGCTCTTCGCGTGATGGGGGCGGGGATCAAAGTGCGCCCTGGCCAACACCCGCTCCGCTTTGTGGGGTGGCGGGAGCCGGCGGCTCGCGGGGACCGGCCTACGCCGCCCGGAGCCGCAAGATCGCGGCTGCTGCGGCGGCGCTGGTCGCGGTCGGCGTTTGGCTGGCGGCGGGTGACGGGCGACAGGCGACCGGCGACGGGCGGGTTGCCTCCGTCCGGGAAAAGGCCGGGCCCGTCGAGGTCATCCAAAGCTGGGGCTCGTGCGGTCTGGAGGTGCCGCAGAGCCTGCCGGGCACGATGCGTATGACCGGCGGGCGCATCAAGGCGCGCTTGGCGCCCGGTGTCGAGATGATCCTGTGCGGGCCGTTCGAAATGGAGATCAAAGGCCCGAAGGAGGCCAGGCTGCTTTCCGGCCGATTGGTGGCTGACATACCCGCCAAGGACGGCGGCTCTACGCTGCGCACACCCGATTTTGAGATGTGGGATAACGGTGCGCTCTTCTGCGTGACGGTCACGGATGCGGGATCAGACGTCTTCGTGTTCAAGGGCGAGGTGCAGGTGCTCGAGGCCTGCGGCGAACCGGTTGATATCTGTCGGGATGGCGAGGGTGCGCGGGGCCGGCGTGACGGCAGAAGCGCGGTCAAGGTCGAGGCGGACTGGCCGGAGGGCGAGCGTATCTTGGCGCGGGTGAATCAGTCGGGCGCCGCCAAAGACCCCGAGTACGCCCTGTACGCGGCCTCGCGCGTCTCTGACGGCTGGGCGGAGCGCTGGATGCCGGAAGAAGCATGGCGGATTTCGGAGCGGCACAGGATTGCGGCGGCCTTGCAAGCCTCTGCGGACAGTGTGCAGTTCAGTAAGGAACCGTGGGTGCGGCCTGCCGCATCCGCATATCAGGAGGAGCAAAGCATGAGAAAAGGAAGCATGGCGGCGTTGGCCGCTACAGCCCTGCTGCTGGGCGGCAATACAGCCGGCGCCTCATCGGAGCCCGTGGCGGTGAACACCTCGCCGACGCGCCACGGGCACTGGTCGAGAGTCTGCACCAACGCGGTGCAGTTGACCTGGGAGTGGCGGGAGGAGAGCGCGGTGCGGGCGGATCTGACGCTGACCGGCCTGCGCGGCGGGCAGACCCGCTCCTTCACGCGGCCCGCGACGAACTGGGAATGGCAGGTCAGCGCGACCCCGGTTCCGGCGGAGGAGGATGTTGTGGAACTGACGCTGATCTTTTACGATGAGCAGGATGCCGTGACCAGCGGGCACTCCGCACGGCTCAGCGTTTTGCCGGGCGCGTTCGGCGCCACGCCGGTGTTTATGTCCGAGACCGGCAAGCGCTGGACGCGCGTCAGGGAGGCCGCGGTGATACCGTACGACGCCTGCTGGACCGAGGCTACAGCTCCGGCGCCGGCCGGCCGTCTGGTGATCGGGCGACAGGACGGGCTCGCGCAAACCAACCTGCTTGATGCCGCCGCCGGCTACTACGGCTGGAAGCTGCGGGGTAGTTCGTGGGGATACGGCGCCTTCGACCTGGCTCTCGATTTCCCGGAGAGCGCGGGTTTGTGGGATGCCGTGCTCGTCCGTGTGCCGGAAGGCTTCATGATCCGCGTGAGGTAAATGAGTTTGGCTCTGTAAATGTCGATTCTCTCGAATTTCTCGATTGAATCGATTCAATCGAACGAATCGATGAAAGGACGCAAAAGATGAAAACAAACCGAATCTTGATTGGAATGGCGATGGGGGTTCTGACTGCTTGTTTCGCGCTGAACGCGCTCGCGGCGGAGATCAGTCATGTGACGGTGCGCCAGCGCTGGCCATGGAGCCGGCTGGTGGACATTGATTACGTGATCGCGGACGCCCCGCAGGCCGTGGATATCGCGGTGAGCGCCTCCAACGGCGGTCAGCCGCTTGTGATGTTGGCTAACGGGCTCTCCGGCGATCTTTACAACGTTTCCGGACAAGGCGCGCGCCGGATCATCTGGGACCCTACGCAAAGCCAGTACACCAACGAGGAAGTGCTTTCCCAATTC
>JAQWAM010000332.1 GCA_028707675.1 Kiritimatiellia bacterium
AAACCGTTGCGTCCCTCGCGCACCCGTCCTTTGCCCCATAAAGTCCATTCCTCGCCGCTGCGCGGCACCGGCTTGCCCGGCGCCGCGCGCGGCCCGTACCAGTCCACCGTCACCGGCATGCGGCGCCAGCGCAACGCGCCGTCCGCGCTTCTGAATTCCCGCGCCCTGAAACTGTAACGGGCGGCATTGCCGCGCCGTCGCGAAACCTTGACTTCCGGGCCGACTCGGCAGCGGAACTCACGCGCCCGCGACGCGTCAGCCTGCCGCGCCTCAAGCCGCCTTCCGTCCAGATCACGCGCGCTTACGAACCATCCCAAGCAAAAGAAAAGCGGCAAGACAAACGCCTGCCGCCAAAAAGGCCGCCGAAAACCAACAGCCGCCGCGCAGCATGCGCAAACGCCCGCAGCCGGCAGCGGCCAGTGACCGGCCCGATAACCGCACGCGATGCCGGCCAGCGTCAGCGCCGCCAAGGCCAGCATGGGCTGGCGCTCATGCATTCCCGACACCGTTTCAACGGCCGGGCGCAGTATTTTCTGTAGCTTTCGCCGCAACTCCCCCACCCCTCTTCCACAGCCCCGGCGCCAGCATGGCCACCAGCAGCCACGCGGCCGCCGCCGGCCAGAACGATGAACCGCCGCCATGGCCGTTCGCGTGTTCGCAGGCGGCCTGCACCGCCGGAACGCCCGCGCGCAACCCTTCGAAAAGCAAGTCAAGCACAGCGCCCGCGCAAAATGCGGAAACGGTGATGGCTGCCAGATAAATAACCGTCCCGGCCCGCCCTATCTGCCGCCACATCGCCATGACCGCCGCCGCGTTGGTGGCAGGCCCAGCCACCAGAAAAACCATTGCCGCGCCCGGCGAAACCCCCATGTGGATGAACCCGGCGGCGATCGGCACGGATGACGCCGAACAGACGTACAGCGGCACGCCCACCAGCAGCGCCAGCGCGTACGAGGCCATACCCGGCGGCATGTGGCCGGCGAAGAAGCTGTCCGGCACCAAGGCCGCGACAAACCCGGAAACCAGAACGCCCAGCAGCAATGGGCGCGACATGTCGCGCGGCAGTGTCACAAAACCGTGCCGCAAAGCCCGTATCCAGCCCGGCGCCACAGGAACATCGCCAGCCGCCTCTCCCGGATTTGCGACCCGCGCCGTTTCCTGGCACCCGCGGCAGCCTCCGGGCTGCGCATCCCCGCGGCCGTCTTCGTCCCGGCAAAACCGGTCGGTCAGCACGCCGGCCAGCACACCGGACACGAATGCCGTCACCACACGCGCTACGGCGAAGACCGGGCCGAGCAGCGACCATGTCAGCATGACGCTGTCCACGCCGGTCTGCGGCGTCGAAGCCAGAAAGCTCACGGTCGCGCCCTTGCCCGCCCCGGATCGGCGCAACGAGAAAGCCAGCGGCAGCACCCCGCATGAGCAGAGCGGCAAAGGCACGCCAAGCAGCGAGGCTTTGACGACCTGCCACACGCCGCGACGGCCCAGATGCCGCGACACCCGCTCCGGCGTCATCACCGCCGAAAGCGCGCCGGCCACGGCAAACCCCAGCAGCAGGTAAGGCGCCATCAACAGCACCACCTGCCACACCGCGGCAACAACTGTATACGCTGTTTCCATGACAACAGCATATTAGCCATTTTCAGCCGATCAAGCAAGACGGCCATACGGCATGGGTGCGTTTGCAAATAGTTGCAATCGCGCCCCTACGGTAATTGCCTTGACTTTTGTCATTAATTGAGCTAAAAATGCGCAGATAAATGTCAAAGGCGGTTTAACGGAGGAGGTTTGGCCTTGAATCTTAAACTCAAGAGAAATTGCCTGCGTGATTTTCAGCGCTGGTTTGAAAGGAAAAACGGACGCAAGCCGCTACTCATCCGCGGTGCCCGGCAGACGGGCAAGACCACGGCCATCCGCATGTTTGCCGAAGAGTGCGGTTTAAAACTTGTCGAGTTGAACATGGAGAAGCAATGGGGGTTTACTTCCCTTATCGGCAGCAACGACCCTTGCAAAGTCATCGAGGCCATCGAGTTTGAGCTTAATTGTGATATCGACCCTAAAACGACGCTGCTATTTTTTGACGAGGTTCAGGCCGCCCCCCCTCTTTTGGCCTTGCTGCGGTATTTTTATGAGGAGACCCCTGAATACGCGGTGGCGGCGACCGGTTCTCTGCTGGAGTTTTCGCTCGCCGCGCCCGAGTTTTCGTTGCCGGTCGGACGGCTTGAGTTGTATCACCTTGGACCGTTCTCTTTTGAAGAGTTTATGGCCGCGACTGATAATGCACGGGCGCTTGAGTATGTCTGTAGCTTTTCACTCGATGCAGACGTACCCGACGTGGTTCACACAAAACTCTTGAAACTGGCAAGGCTCTATTCGATTGTCGGGGGTATGCCCGAATCCGTGGCCGCTTGCAGAGCGACCGGCAGTTTGCGCGATGTTGAGCGGATTAAGGCTGGCATTATCGAGACATTCATACTGGATTTCAACAAATACGGAGCAAAGTCCAATCCGCTTCTGTTAAAAAAGATCTTCGGGGCGCTTCCGGTGCTGGCAGGCCGTAAGGTTGTGTATTCCAATATTGACCCGCAGGTGCGCTCAAAGGATCTGGCGACATCTTTCGACCAGCTATGTCTGGCGAAGGTGGTTTCAAAAGTTTTTCATTCCGCTGCTAACGGCATACCGCTTGCCGCAGAGAAAAATGACCGCTTTTTCAAACCGTTACTGCTTGATGTGGGACTTCTGCTGACGCAGACGCATTTGAATCCGATCGACGTTGAGAATGCCGACGATCTGAACCTCGTGAACAACGGTTCGCTGGCTGAACAGTTTATCGGGCAGCAGATGTACGGCATGCTGCCGCATTATCGCGATCCTGAGTTGTATTACTGGGCGAGAGAGAAGCGTGGAGCCTCGGCTGAAGTCGATTATCTCTGGGTGGACGAGCATGCCAGGATTGTTCCGGTTGAGGTGAAATCAGGCAAGACCGGCAGTCTACGTTCGCTGCAAACCATCATGCAGGAGAAGGGTTTTAAACAAGCTGTCCGCTTCAATTCCGATAAGCCGTCGGTTCTGCGGGAGTGCAGGCAGACTCCCAAGGGGAAAGTTGAGTATCGCCTGGTTTCTTTGCCGCACTATCTTGTGCTACAGTTGAACCGGTTAATAGCTGGTGTTACGAATTAAAATTAGCATAATTCGTTTAATTCGGTGAAAAAACTTGAAGTTATAGACTAGCCAGCCGCCCGGGGCTGCGCTCCGGGCGAAAATGAGAGGGTAACTTCGGTGTGTGGGTATGTGGGTGTGTGAGGTAGGGACGCCTCCCCGAGGCGTCCGCGGCGGTTTCGGGGAA
>JAQWAM010000333.1 GCA_028707675.1 Kiritimatiellia bacterium
TGCAGAGATATTTGAGCGGCTTTGCTCGCCCAGTCGACGCGGCCGCCCGCTGGCGATCGTGCCGGTCGAGAATTCCAGCGAGGGCCCGGTGACACAAACCCTCGACCAGTTGGCGGCGTGTCCGCAGGTCACCATCACGGGATGTTTCTCCATTAACATACGTCATCATCTGCTGGTGCCGCCAGGCATCAAGACTAAGTCTGGCATCAAACGCGTCTACAGTCATCCGCAGGCGCTCGGCCAGTGCCGCGCGTCGCTGCAGGCCTATCTGCCGGGTGTCGAGCGCATGCCGGAATCCAGCACAGCCGCCGCCGCACGGCGGGCGTCTCTTGAAACCGGCGCCGCGGCGTTGGCGTCAACCGCCGCCGCTTCCATCAACGGGCTGAAGATTTTGAAGCGCGACATGCAGGACAGCGACGAAAACGTGACCCGTTTTTTTGTCGTGTCCGCCGGCCGTTCCCGGCCAGCGCCGTCCCCTGACGCGGAATACCGCTCCCTGATCCATCTGGTCATCGGCAACCGGCCCGGCGCCTTGCTGCACGCCCTTGCGCCTTTCGACGCCAGCGGCGTCAACCTGACCTTCATCCAGAGCCGACCCCTGCCCGGCCGTCCCTGGGAGTACGGGTTCTTCATCGAGGCCGCCACAGACTGGAAAACCGCGCGCGCCGAGGCGGCCTGGCGCCTGGTTCTGGCCCTATCCGAATCAGGCCGCAAAATCGGCACCTACCCGGTAGCTTGACATCCTTTCCGGGGCGCCGAACATGATTGACAAACGCGGCAAACCTTGCAAACCTTTGACTATGCGGATTGAACTAGAAAAACTGGTCAGGATGCTGGATGACGAACTGTCTGTCGGCTCTTTTCAGGACGTATCGAACAACGGCCTGCAGATCGCCAACAGCGGTACGGTCACGCGCGTCCTGGCTGGCGTGGACGCGAGCATGAGCCTGCTGGATGAGGCCGCGCGTTGCGGCGCGGACTGCGTGATCTGCCACCACGGTTTGAGCTGGGGCGACTCGCTCAAGCGCATCACCGGCCTGAACCACCGCCTGGTGTCATTCGCGATCAGAAACAACATCGCCGTTTACGCCGCGCACCTGCCGCTGGACGCGCACCCTGTTTACGGCAACAACGCCCAAATCTGCAAAGCTCTAGGACTATTACGGCCGCAGCCGGCATTCGAATACCACGGCCAGAAAATCGGCTTTATGGCGAACTTCCAAAAGCCTTTGCCGCTGGAGACCTTCTGCGGCAGGGTGCGAAAAAAAGTCAACGCCGACATAAAGCTTCTGGCTTTCGGCAAGCGCACGGTCAAGAGCGCCGGGGTTGTTTCCGGCGGCGCGGCCGACATGACCGATCAGGCTGCGGAGTTGGGCGCGGATGTGTATCTGACCGGCGAGCCCAGCCTGCAAGGTTACAACCTGGCGGAACATCTGGCCGTCAACGTGATTTTCGCGGGACACTACGCCACCGAGAAATTCGGAGTCAGAGCATTGGCCGACCTGATAAGCCGCCGCTTCAGGATACCGGCCGGTTTCGCTGATTTCAATATCGCTTACTGACCCATTGATGCCATGGAGGCCTTGCCGGCCGCGCATTGATGGTCACAACGGGCGCAGCCGTGCGCGCACCCGCCGGGCTTGGCGATATCTTCGCCGGACCAGCAGTATGTGCAAAGATTCTCCCGCGGCAGCCCGATGGCATCGACCAGATCGTCAAGACGCTGGTAAGCCAACGACGAAAGCCCCAGACGCTGGGTGATGCGCCCGACCATGTCTTTGAAATGTGTGCCGTCCGGATCTCTGTAATTTGCGATGTCGGCGTCGTCACCCTCAATCTCGCGGATGATGCGGCGCGTGGACAGGTCCATCACGTTCTTCGAACGCGAGAAGTTAAGGAAACGGCACTGGTACAGCAGCGGAGGACAGGCTATGCGCATGTGGATCTCTTTGGCGCCGTCATCGTACAGTCGCGTGACCTGATCCCGAAGCTGTGTGCCGCGCACGATCGAGTCGTCGCAGAATATCAGACGCTTGCCCTTGATCAGCCCCGGTATCGGTATCAGCTTCATCTGCGCGATCAGGGCGCGCTCTTCGGGATTGGGCGGCATGAAACTGCGCGGCCATGTGGGCGTGTATTTAACGAAGGGGCGCGCGTAGCGTATGCCGGCCTCCACGGCGTAGCCCAGCGCGTGCGCCACCCCCGAGTCCGGCACTCCGCCGACCGAATCGGCGTCGACCGGGTTGCGTCGCGCCAGCGCCCCGCCGCAACGGTAGCGCGCCATCTCCACGTTACGCCCCTCGTAAGATGAAGCAGGGTAGCCGAAATAGACCCAAAGAAACGAGCATATCGCCATCTGGTCTCCCGGCGGCAGCACCGTCTCGTATCCTTCGCATGTGCAGCGCGCCATCTCTCCCGGACCGAGCTCGTGCGCCGAGGTGTAGCCGAGGTTGGCGAAGCAGCATGTCTCCATCGCCACCGCCAGCGAATCCTTCTTCATGCCGATCACCACCGGCGTGCGTCCGAAACGGTCTCTGACCGCGTACATGTCGCCGGTGTCCGTCAGAATAAGCAACGAACAGGAACCTTCGATCTTCGATTGCGCGTAACGCACCCCCGCCTCCAGAGTCTCCTGCGAGTTTATCAGTGTGGCGACCAGCTCCGTGGGGTTCACGCCGCCGCGGCTCATTTCCGAGAACTGCACCGAACGCCGCTTGTACATCTCATTCACGAGATCGTTCAGGTTGGTGACAACACCGACCGTGACGATCGCGTAAAGCCCAAGGTGCGAAGAGATGATTAACGGCTGATCCTCGTTGTCGCTGATCACGCCCAAGCCGCTCTTGCCCTCGAATTTCTTGAAATCGTCTTCGAATTTAGACCTGAACTGCGCGTTGGATATGTCATGTATCGCGCGCTGGAACCCTTTTCCCGATAATACCGCCATGCCGCCCCGCATGGTGCCCAGATGCGAATGGTAATCGGTGCCGAAAAAAAGATCCGTCACACAGTCATGCGCGGATACCGCGCCGAAAAAGCCTCCCATGTCACCCTCCGCTTCAACTAAATTACTCAAACCGCCAAATCAGCCGCAACGTTTTCATAGAATACCCGAACGCATTCCCGCCGTCCAAACAAAACCACGCAGTCGTGAATTGGCGTGCGATTCAAAGCCTTGAGTCCACGCGCGTATTGGTGTGATTCAAATGTATGGGAACCTGTAACTCGACTGCTGGTTAAGCCAGTCAAGCAAATAATCGTGTAAAGAGACATATTTTTTAGCTGGTAGTTACCCATAACCCAGTTGAACCGCAGAACCTCGAAGCA
>JAQWAM010000334.1 GCA_028707675.1 Kiritimatiellia bacterium
GAAAGGCATGGTATTGGCCATGACGGCCGATCAGGCCGACGACTGGAGCGGAGCCTTCTGCGTCTCGCCCCAGCACGGCGTGGCGTTCGGGAGTGAAGCGGCGTTGCAGCCGCTGGCCATCCGCAACGACGCCGCCACGGCGCGGCGCGCGCGTCTCTCCTATCTGTTCGGCGAGGCCGCCAACGCGCTTGACATCCCGCCCCGCTGCGACGTGCTCTACCGCGATGTCTCCGGCACCACGGCCGACACCGGCTGGCTGCCGCTGCCGGAGCAACTGGAGAAGAGCCTGCAACCTGGAGAGATATGGAAACTCACGCTGGCGCTGAACCGGGAACAATTCGTCTCAATCACAGCCGGAACACGCTACGGCGGGCTGCTGCGCGTCGAAGATGCGGATGGCGGCTCTTACTTCCGCACCACGATCCCCCTGAGCGCCGTCGCGGACGGGGGTGCCGCCGGCGCCCGCGCCTGGCCGGCCGGCCTCTGGGTGGCCGACGCACAGCTCGACAAGGTGACGCAGGTGGTGAATGACTCAAAGCTTGTCCAGGCGATCCCGGCCGGCGGCAACATGAAGCTACGCCTGCCGCTGCATGTGGACCGCGACGGACGCATGACGCTGCTTCAGCGCGTGGTGGCCGCCGGCGCCGCGGCGGAGGACGGCACGGTCGCGTTCGCGCTCTACGCCGGCAACGCGCCCATTCCCGCCGGCGCTAACCAGTCGCTGCGCATCAGCGCCGTCTGCCTCCCCGTCGACCAGCCGGCGATCGCCGGCGAGGGAACATTCGGCGCGGACGCTCTCTTCGGCTTCGCCGTGGGCGCCGGCTCCGCCGCAAACCCGCTGCGCCATGCGCTCCACCCCAATCACGACGGGCTCAGGGCCGACTTCCAGACCCCGGCGCCCCCGGGCGATGACTTTGAGAACTACGTCTCCAAGGTCAAGCCGGAGCTCTTCTCCGTCTCCAACGCCGTCAGTTTCGTCTGGGACACCCTCCCCGCCGGCGCGGCGGCCTGGAACCCCGAGGAGACGCTGCACGGGACACTCACCTGGGACTTCGCCGGCCTGCGCCGCGAAGGCACGCTGCGCGCCCAAGGACGCTTCACCATGCGGCGCGTCAGCGTCATGCCAACACTGGTGGGGTTCTGATGTTCACGGTATACACGCACGACTTCCTGGACCGATTAAGTGGGTCGGGTAAGGGTGGCCGGGTAAGTGTGGCGGGTAAGTGTAGCCGGGTAAGGGTGGCGGGTAAGGGTGGCCGAGGAAGTGTGGCGGGTAAGTGTAGCCGGGTAAGTGTGGCGGGGAAGGGTGGCCGGGGAAGGAGTTACAGCGATGGCGCAGCCATTTGGGCATGAAAAGTTGACCGTTTATCAGAAGGCAATGCACTTCGCAATGTTGCGTAGTGCCTTGCTTAATGATCTTGCTCGATGCGTTGCGGCTTGCGATCACTTGGAACGTGGAGCGGAAAGCATCGTGATTAATATCGCTCACGCCAGCAACACTTGGTCACCGAAAGAGCGGATTGTATACCTGGGACAAGCGAACGGGTCGGCGCTTGAATGCGCGGCTTGTCTCGATGTGCTCGTTGCCAAGGCCCAGTTGGCGCATGATCAGGTTTGCCCCGGCAAGAGTCTGTTGGCGGAGATTGTCAGCATGCTGATAGCAATGCGCAGGACGGCTGCCGACCGAGTCTGTGAAGATCACGCGTCCTACCGCACAAAAAATGGCAATCTCTTCGATCACGAAGACTTGGATGTCTACCAGGTGACCATCAAGCTCATTGCCTTGCTTGATCCCTTGCTGGCGAAGTGTTCGTGCAGTGCTGACCTGCGTTCGAAGCTCGACAAGTCGACAACATCCATTGTTCTGAATATCGCCGAGGGCAACGGTCGTTTCACCGGAGCGGATCAGTCGAATTTCTATGAAACAGCATATAAGGCAACCATTCAGTCCGCTTCACTTCTCGACCTGGCCGGCGGAAGCCGACCGGATGCGGCCGCAAGCGTTGAAGAGTGCCGCGAGCTGCTGCGCCGCGTCGCCGCTATGCTGACAGCACTTTCAAAGGCGGTGATGCATGAATAGCACTCTTACCCGCCTCTCTTACCCGTCACTCTTACTCGGCTACCCTTACCCGACCCGCTTCCAACGATCCTGCAACACTGCTGCGCAAATTCTTCTCATCACCGGATTCCTTTTAACTAACACGTCAAATCAAACGTCGAACCACAGGTCGCAACTATGAAAAAAACCCTCATCGCCCTCATCGCCACCCTGGCCGTTTGCGCCACCGTTGCCCGGGCGCAGTCCGCCTCCTTCACCTATCAGGGCGTCCTGAAAGACCAAATCGGACAGCCCCTGCCGGAACGCAACCAGACGGTGACCTTCAAGCTCTATAAGACACCCGCAGGGGACGACTTCCTGTGGGGCCGCACATATGCCGTGCTGCTCGACACCAACGGCCTTTTCAACGCCGAGCTCTCCGACGCATCCGGCACCGAAGTTTCGGGCGGCTCGCAGCCGCTGCTCAAGGACGCCCTCGCCGACGCGGCGAACGGCACCCTCTATGTCGGGCTCACGGTCAGCGGTATGGGCGGCGAGATCCAGCCCCGCCAAAAGCTCATCCCCGTCCCGTATGCGGTCATGGCCGCCGACGTGCGCAACGCCGCCGCGGATTTCGCCGTCGCAGGGCGCGTGACGGCTGCCAACGTCACCGTCTCCGGCGGGCTGGGGGTCTCGGGAACGGCCACACTGCAGACGCTCGCCGTGGCCGGGACATCGGATCTGACCGGCAAGCTCACCGCGCGCGGCGGCATCGACATGACCGGCGGCGAGGCCACGATCGCCGGCAACCTCACCGTTAGCGGCCAGGTCGTCGGCAACCTGAATGTCGGCGGCAAGGTCAAGGAGGCCGGCAACGATCTGATCCCGGCGGGTGTCATCGTCATGTGGTCGGGCGCGGCCAACGCCATCCCCGGAGGCTGGGCGCTTTGCGACGGCGGATCCGGCCGCCCCGACCTGCGCGGCCGCTTCATCGTCGGCGCCGGCGGCAGCTACGCCGTCGGCAGTACGGGCGGCGAGGAAAAGCACGCGCTCACCCTTGCGGAAATGCCCGCCCACAGCCACGTGACCTCATTCAAAACCGTTGGCTATACATCCTCCTGGAACGGCTCGATGGAAGCGATGAGTGGCGAAGGGAAAGACAAAAACAACGGTTGGCGCGACAAATACACCAGCAACGCCGGCGGCGGCGCGGCCCACGAGAACCGTCCGCCCTACTACGCCCTCTGCTACATCATCAAACTTTAAGACGGAGTGCGCCCATGAA
>JAQWAM010000335.1 GCA_028707675.1 Kiritimatiellia bacterium
GAGGCGGATGTGCCGTATGTCACGTATTCCTCGGATGTCTCCCCGACCCGATCGGCCATGTCTTTTTCCGGTCTTAATATCTGGTCGGTTGTGACCTGTAGGACATCGGCCAAACGCAACAGCACCTGCGCGGAAGGAAAGTTCTTGCCCTGCTCGATGTTGCACACCGGCCCCTGCCGCATGCCCAGGCGGCGGGCCAAATCGCCCTGCGAGAGATGCGCCCGCCGACGCAGATCGCGTATGTTGGCGCCGACCGCGCGCGGATCCGGCGTTTCATGACAACAAACCGCAGCCTGCCTTTTTTTCATGTTATGATGAAATCATAACGCAGACCGCGAGTCAACACCTTTCGTTTTAAAATAAAACCGAGCGCGCGCTCAGCGGTCGATGAGCTTGCGCATCGCGGGCGTGATCTCAAGGATCTCGAAGTCCTTGAACCACATCTTGCCGTTGGTGCCGCCGTGCAACTGCAGGCCGACCTTGCCGCTTTTCTCGCAGAGCGGGTCGATCATGTCTACCGTGCGCTGGCCGTTCAGTATCGAGACGATGCGGTCGCCGTAAGCCACCGTGCAGGTGGTGTTCCAACCGTCCGGATTGCGCGCCTGAGCGATGAACTCGTCGTCCTGCGCGACCCAACCGCGACCCTTGGTCTTGTCCCCGGCCGTGTGCCACAGGGCCGAGTCTTTGTTGTTGCCGCCGATCTCGTTCTGGAACCCTTTGAGCAGCCAGGGCGTGTTGACCTCCTCGGCCCGGAAATACAAGGCGCTGTTGCCGCCGAAGAAACGGTAGGTCACCCGCACGATGAAATCATGATAATTCCTGTCCGAGACCACCAGCCCGTCGCGTTTCTCGTCGGGCTTGTGGACGCCTTCCAGATAGCCCTCCGCGTCATTGAAACCCCACTCGTCCGGCAGCACGAAACGCGCCCCTTTGAGAGCGAACTTGCCGTCAGCGCCTTTCACAAAGAACGGAGCCCAGCGGCTGACTCCCATATCCTTGACGCGGATGTCGCGCCAGCGCGCGCACACGCCGCCGTCAGGCTCCTTGACCGCGTGAACCTGCAGTCCGATGAACCCGGAGAGATCAGCGTCATCGAAGAAATCGACCACCGGCACCCCGTTGAGCCATGTTCGTATGGACGGCCCGACGCACTGCACTTCCAGACTGTTCCATTCGTCTTTTTTGTATGCCGCCGCCGAACGCTCCAGACGCTCGGGCGCGGTGTTGTCCAGCCAGATGCGCTTGAACTTGTAGCCGCGCCGCCCCTCGTCGTAGATGCGCGCGACACGCTCAGGAACACCCGCCATCTCCGCCTGATATCCGAATACGCTCTCTGATCCGTCCGCGTTCTGCCGCGCCGCCGAACGGAACTGCACACCGGAATTGCCGGCCTCCAGCTTGAAGTCCAGCCGCAGGATAAAATCGCCGAAGCTCTTCTCCGTGCAGAGGAAGGTGTTGTGCCGGGCGTCGCCGAAACTCCCGACTATCGCGCCGTCTTCCACCCGGTAGGCCGACTGCCCGCCGCGCCTTTGCCAACCGTCAAGGCTCTTGCCGTCGAACAGCTTAACAAATCCCTCTTCCCCGGACCGCGCTGTCGCCTGCGTCGCCGCCACCATGCCCGCCAAAACAAATATAGCCAGTTTGTCGCTGCGCATACCTTCCCCCTTTGATTAGAAATGAAACACAGATGATACTCCTCCAAGACGCGCCGATAAAGCACGATTTTGACATCTCGTGCTTGTCGCGGGGCGGCCCGTCCTGTTAATCTTGTCGGCTGTGACGGCCTGGACTGCGTGGCCATACCCTAAACACCTGACGGAGACCAAATGAAGAATCGGCATGACACTGTGGTTATCTTGGATTTCGGAGCCATCAACAGCCAGGCGGCGGCAAAAATCATCCGCGCCCTGAATATCTACTGCGAGGTCTTGCCCTGCTCCGCCAGCGCGGAACGCGTCGCCGCTCTCGCGCCCAAAGCCATCGTGCTGCAGCGCGGCCCCGCGTGCGGCGCGGCCACCCTTGGCCGCGAACCTGCCGCCGACCCCGCCGTCCACAAGGCTCCCGTGCTGGACCTGATCGACAAAGCCTGCGACACCGCCACGCTCCAGCCTTTCCTGCTCGACCAGTGCGGCCTGAAACAGGACTGGACCACCGAACGCTTCATCGAAGAGGCCATCCGCGACATCCGCGAAACCGTCGGCGCGCGCAAGGTGCTGCTGGCCATGTCGGGCGGTGTCGACTCGTCGGTCTGCGCCGTTCTGGCCCACCGCGCTGTCGGCGCGCAGTTGGCCTGCGTCTTTGTGGACCACGGCCTGATGCGCAAAGACGAGCCGCAGGAGGTCTGCTCGGTCTTCCGCGACCGCTTCGGCATAGCCTTGCGCCATGTCGAGGCCGAGACGCGCTTTCTCGGCAAACTGGCCGGCGTCACCGACCCCGAGCAAAAACGCAAAGTCATCGGCGAGGAGTTCATCCGGGTTTTCGAAGAGGAAGCGCGCGCCGTCGGCGAGCCGGACTTTCTAGTGCAGGGCACGATCTACCCGGACATCATCGAAAGCGGCGGCGACGGCGGCAAGCCGGTCAAGGCGCACCACAATGTCGGCGGACTGCCCAAGCACATCGATTTCAAGGGGCTGGTCGAGCCGCTGAAGTACCTTTTCAAAGACGAGGTCAGGCAGGTCGCGCTGGCGTTGGGCATACCGCGCCCGATCGCCATGCGCCAGCCCTTCCCCGGCCCGGGCTTGGGCGTTCGCTGCATCGGCGAGCTGACCAAGGAAAAGCTGGATGTGCTGCGCGAGGCCGACGCGATCTTCCGCGCGGCGGTGGTCGGGGCCGGCCTGGAAGATCAGGCCAACCAGTATTTCGCGGTGCTGACCGGCAACCGCTCGGTCGGCGTGAGCGATGACGCCCGCACCTACGCCTACACTGTGGCCCTGCGCGCTGTCAAGACCTCGGACTTCATGACCGCGCGTTTCGTCAAGCTGCCGATGGATCTGCTGGAGAGCGTGTCCGAGAGCATCACCGCCAGCGTTCCGCAAATCAACCGCGTGGTCTACGACATCACCAGCAAGCCGCCCTCGACCATCGAGTGGGAATGAGGCATCGCGCTAAGGTGATGCCTGCGATGAAGTGTTGGAGCAAACTTTTTATGACGGTTGTGACAAGCGAATGTGTGTCTCCGGTTTTGAGTGCGCCACAACCGGAGGCGCATTTCTGCGTAAGTCGTTGTAAAACAAACCTGAACCCTGAACCCAGACTCCTGAATCCTCGGTGCGATGCAATGAAATGAAATCGCACCCGAGACCCGGATTTTTTAATAATTAAT
>JAQWAM010000336.1 GCA_028707675.1 Kiritimatiellia bacterium
CTCCGCCGACTCCAGCGGCAAGGGCATCTGGAAAGACGTGCTCGGTCCCGGCGCCTACCGCTTAAACCCGGAGGGGTATAAGGTTGATTTTCTCGATGCCGTCAACATCCCCATCGGATATGTCGGTATCGTCACTTCGCAGACAGGCAAGCCGGTCAAGCCCGGCGCGTTCGCCGGCCCCGGCGAGCAGGGCGTGATGCGGGAGGTGCTGCATCCCGGGCTTTACTACATCAACCCGCGCGCCTATCAGGTGGACGTGCTGGAGATAGGCATGAACCAGGTCTCGATACTGGGGCGTTCCGGCAGCGTGGTGTTGACCAAGGGGCAGATCGCCACGGCCGGCAAGGCGCTGGAATCGCTGCAGCAGACCACGATCCAGACGCAGCAGGCCAAGCGCGAAGAGTATCTTGAAAAGAACCGCGAGCGCGGCTTCCTCACGCAACAGGCGCTGAGCGCGGCTCCGGCTCCGGCATCGTCCCTGGCCCGCGGCAAACGCTCGGTCGGCAAGACCGCGCCCAGTGTTGCGCACGACGCGGCCGCCATGCCTCAGAAGGCTTTGCCGAGCGCGGCGGTGCAGGAGTCGGTCGCATTCGGGATCGAGCGCTTTGTCGAGTTCCCCTCGCGCGACGGGTTCCAGATTCTGCTGGACATGACGGTCGAGTTCGAACTTCTGCCTGAACACATCGCCAGCATCTACATGCTGTACGGCGACCTGCCCGCCGTGGTCGAGAAGATCATACTGCCGCAGATCCTCTCGATCTCGCGGCTGAAAGGCTCGACCTACAAGGCGCGTGACTTCATCGACGGAGAGGGGCGGCAGCTCTTCCAGAAAGAGATGACCGCCGAGCTGACAAGCGTGCTGAAAGACAAGCTGATCGTTATCCACAACGCCATCATCCGGCATGTCGAGGTGCCCGTGCAGATATTGGAGCCCATCCAGGAAGCCAGCCTTGCCAAGGAGCAGGACCTCACCAACAAGTCGCGCCAAGAGACGGCCCGCAAGCAGGCGGAGCTGAACACCGAGACGGCCATGGTCGAGCAGCTGCGCAAAGAGGTGGAGCAGAACACCGAAAAGCTCGTGGCAACCATCGGCGCGCAGACCAAGAACGAGGTGGCGACCATCCAGGCCGAGGCGGCGCTGGAAGTAGCGCGCATCAATCTTGAAAAGGCCGCCGTGCAGTCGCAGATAACGCAGGTGCAGGGCGAGGCCAAGGTACAGGCCGCGTTCGCGGTGGAAAACGAGAAGGCGCTGGGCGAGAAGATGCGCGCCGGGGTCTTCAAGGATCCGGCCACCCTGGCGGATCTGACCTTTGTAGACGCGCTTAACGCGGGCATCGGCATCCGCGTCATACACGCCGGAGAGGGCACTCTCTGGACCGACCTGAAGAGCCTTGCGCCGACTGTGCCGGTTAAGCCTATAAGCGGCAGTTGAACGAGCATGAATCGGCAAAGGCCCGTAAACATTGGTTCTTTTCGAAACGTGCGCCGCACCTATTTGGTGCAAGACGCAACTTGGAGTGCGGTGACAAGAGCCGCGCTGTGCGCGGGTCGCGGCACCGCTTTCCGGCCTGTCCGCGCCAAAGCGGCGTCGCGCGGAATACCGCTTGCCGCCGCACTCCAAATCCGTTCGCCAGACTTGCGAAGCATCGGTATCGAAATCAACTGCTCTTTTTAGGTTAAGTGATCAGGCGCGGAACAGCGCGCCCAGCTTCTTGCCGAGCAGCAGGCTGCTGCCTGCGAGGGTGACGGTCAGGAACAGCATGGCCCACACGCCCAGCGCAGCGGCCAGGTAGCGGCCTATGCCCACGAGCTGGAACAGTTCGAAGATGGTTTTGGTGATAGGATAGTACGCCATCTTTTGGGCCAGCATCAGGCTATCGGAGACTTCCAGCATGCTGAAAGCAAAAGCCAAAAGTGTGCCGGCGATGAGGTTGGCCATGATCAGCGGCAGCGTCACGCGCCGCAAGGTTGCCAGCGGCGGCGCGCCGAGGTTGGCGGCCGCCTCTTCCAACGCGACCGAGGTCTGCTGCAGGCCGGCCACGGCCGCGCGCACCATGTAGGGCAGGCGCCGCACGGCATAGGCTATCACCAGAAACAGCGTGGGGTTCTCGCGCACGTCGAGCAGCGCGGCCAGAGCGGGCCAGGGCTTGAGCGCCGGCGAGGAGGCCAGTGTCGAGCTGACCGCGATGAATCCGAAGGCCATCACGAGTCCGGGCACGGCCAGCGGCACCATGGCAAGGGAGTCGATCAGGCCGCGCAGGCGGATGCGCGAGCGCACCACCACCCATGCGGCGGCGATGCCCAGGATCAGGTTTAAGAATACCGCGAGCGAGGCGAAGAGCAGGCTGTTGCGGATCGCGTTCAGGGTCATGCCGTGACCCAGCGCCTCGGCATAGTTGGCGGCGGTGAAGGCCGAGGGCAGCACGGTACGGTACCAGGCTCCCGGCACAGAGAAGCTGGTCAAGATCACGCCCGCGTGAGGAATCAGCGCCAGAGACGTGACGGCCACGAACGGCAGCGTTACCAGCAAAGCTTTCAGCCTTCGGGCCGGTTTGGGCGTGTGCGGGGTGGTGGCCTTGGCCTGCATGGCGTGGGCGCGCCCGCCGAACAGGCAGCGGCTGAGCGAGTACAGCGCGACGCTGGCGCAAAGCACCACCGTGACCAGCGCGTAAGGAAAGGGGCTGGCGCTGATCTCTTTCAGCTCGTCATATACCTGGACAGCGGCGCAGCGCGAGAAATTCATGATCAAAGGCGTGCCCAGCTCGGTGAAGGATGCGATGAAGACCAGCGTGCCGCCGGCGAAAAGCCCGGGCATCACCAAAGGCAGGGTTATGCGCCGGAAACGCGTCCAGCCGCCCGCGCCGAGATTTTGCGCGGCCTCGTCCAGCGCCGGATCGATATTGGCCAGCGCCGCGGCCACGTTAAGATAGATGATCGGATAAAACGCCAGAGCCTGCAACAGCACCACGCCGAGATAGCGCGACTGTCCGAACCAGTCCACCGGGCCGCAGCCCAGCAGGGCGTTGAGGGCGCCGTAAGGCCCCAGCATCTGCGTCAGGCCGATCGCGCCCACGAAGGGCGGCAGCACCATCGGCACCAGCAGCAGGGCTGTGAAGACGCGCTGTCCCGGGAAGGTGTAGGTGTGGGCGAGCCAGGCCAGCGGCAGCGCCAGCGCGGCGGCCAGCAGGGTCGAGCCGACGGCGATGCGCAGACTGTTGAAAAGGCCCTCGGCATAAATCGGGTTGCGGAAGACGCCTAGCAGGTATTCGGCGGTGAAACGGCCGTCAACATAGAAACCGCCGCTGACCACCCGGGCC
>JAQWAM010000337.1 GCA_028707675.1 Kiritimatiellia bacterium
ACATCGCTTTTCAGCAGGCAGCCTTTATACCTCGGGGTTCCTCCCGCGGCCTCATAAATTTCCAAAAGGGTTATTTCGTCGGCGGGCCGCGCCAGGCGCGCCCCGCCGGAGTGCCCGCGCACGGTCGCCAGAATACCCGCCCGCACCAGTTGCTGCACGACCTTTGTGGAATGGTTGGCCGAGAAGCCCAGCTTTCCGGCGATCACCCTCGCCGAGCTGAACCCTTCGGCGTTGTCGGCCAGATACGCGCATGTGTGCAGCGCGATCGACATGGCTTCTGAAATGTTAAGCAGTCCGGGCATCAAAAACTCCTATGCGTTGAAAACGGCATTAAGATACCACAATGCCTAAAAGCCCGTCAACCGGAATTTTGAAAAAATCGCGCTAGAAAACCGCTTCCGCTTGCCTTATTATGTTGTCTTTGCCGACAAATACGCTCAGGAGAAGATGACATGCGCATCACAACCTTCCTCGTTTCAGCAACTTTAACCGGCGCGTTCTTATGCTGCGGCTGCGGCAAGAAACGCGAGGGGGCGGCGCCTGCGCCTGCGCCTGCAGCGTCGCCCGATCAGGCGCCCGCCCCCGAACATGTGGTGGCGATGGTCAACGGCACCCCCCTTACATGGGCCGAGATGGAACGCCGGGCCATGGGTTTCCTCAAGGACGACATCGAGACCAACCACCTGATTGTGCCCACAAACCGCATGGATGAGGCCAAGGATCATTTCCGCCGCAAATCCGTCAACGCTTTTGTGTTCAAGACCCTGATGCTGGACGAAGCGACGAGGCAGAAGATAACTTTGAGCGGAGCGGACCGCAACGCCGGGTTGCGTAATCTTGCCAAAACCCTGCAGGCGCGCAACTGGACCACCAACGATTTTTTCTTGAAAGGCCCCATGGACGAGGCCACGATGCGCCGCGAATTCGAAGACGGCATGATTATCGACAAGCTGCTCAAGCTGAACGTCCGCAACAAGCTGAAGATCAGCGACAAAGAGATCGCCGAAGCGGTGGCCGTGCTGCAGGCGACCAACGAGATGAAGCGCGCTCGGATGGAGGAAATACGCAAGCAGGCGCTGGCGGGCGCCGATTTCGGAGATATAGCCCGCGCCGTGTCCGACTGCCCTTCGTCCGCCAAAAACGGCGACCTCGGCGAGGTCAAGAAGGGTCAACTGATGAAACAGCTCGAAGATGCCGCCTTCGCGCTGAAGGTCGGCGAGATCAGCCCTGTGATACAGACGCGCTTCGGCTTCCACCTGCTCAAAGTCACCTCGCGGACAGCAGACACCGAAGCGTCCGGATCCACTCCGCCCGTGCCCGAAACCATCAGGGTTTCTCAAATCCTCCTGAAGCATGTTGACATCAACCGCAAGCGCATCACCGACGCCATTCTCAAGGCTAAATACGATGCCGGCGTGAAAAACTTCTTCAACGAAATCAAGGGCAAAGCCAAGATCGAGTGCTTCCTGTATGAAGACATGTTCCGGTGAAGCGGCTGACCTACTAATGCGGGCGATGCCCGCAACCAAAATTAATTAGTTAATTAGTGCATTAGTGTATTAGTTTGTCTGGGGGCGCACGGCCGCGCTTCGCAGCGCCCCCAAAAAAACCTTAGTGCCCTTCGTGTGAGAAACAACTTGTTTTTTATTGCGCTTGTCGAGCTGTAAGGCACTAACTTGAACGTTGAGCGCTTTTCCCCTACGGTAGGGCGGTTTCGCCGAAACCGCCGCGGACGCACCTGTTTGGGCGAAACGCAACTTGCGGTGACAAGAGCCGCGCTGTGCGCGGGTCGCGGCACCGCTTTCCGGAGCCCTCCCGCGCCAAAGCGGCGTCGCGCGGGATACCGCTTGCCGCCGCACTCCAGATCCGTCTGATCAGCCTGATCAGTCCTATCATTGCCTCTTGCCTGTCGCCTATTGCCCGGCGAGCGCCCCCGCGAGCCCTTATGCCTCTTGCGCGAGAGCCTCTGCGAAGAGATCTGCGGCTCGCAATGCGAAATCAGTGCCTTTCTGGTCAGAACAGTGCGACCACGGCGCCATCATAAACCCGAGCAACCTTTCTTTTGCAACGTGCTTACGGGAGAACTTCACCAGCTTACCGATCACGTCGTCAGCGCCGACACCATCAGCCTTACGTTTCCAGCCGACCCAATTCGTCCCGCACGGGATTTGGTCAAATCCAGCCGCCTCAAGTTCAAGTATCTCGTTCAGACGAAACCAATGCTGGTTCTTTTTCGGATCAAGCGAAAAATCAGCGTTGGCCTCGTCATAATACCAATCGCTCTGCACCACGCTTTTGGGGCACCGCGTGAAATATTCCTTGTGATGCCAGCCATAATCGCTCCATACCCATGGCCTGGCGCCCGCCTTTTGGACACAATCCACGGTAAACAGAAAGTCGTGCCACCACATCTCTCCGGAACGCATCACGAAATAATTGCGCCCCTTCGCGTAGCCCGTAGTTTCCTCATCGTATCCGAGATGGAAGAACCGCGGCCCGTCAAAGATATCGACGACATCACGTATTAAGTCCTTTACCACCTCGTAGTACTTGGGCAACGTCAGCATCCGGTGGTAATCCTTGAGCCATCCGTCATGCGTGGCGGAGAAATTGAGCTTCGGAATAGCCTCGACACCATGATCGCGCAAGCGCTTAATCTCATCTTTGAGCTTCTGGACAGGCCACGTTCCCTCGAGCGCCAGCTCGGGATGACTCGGATACTGGACCCCCTCGCCGAGATCGATCACGACCATATTCATACCTCTTTTAATCACATGGTCGATGACCTTGCGCCAAAGCTCGTCTTTGGTCCGCAGCTTAAGGTTTGGCTTATATTTGGATTCTGGGTCGTACGCTATATTCTCAGGCAACCACTCGCACCACATGTTACCGCCCAAGTGCATGAGGAAAGCCTTGATCTGACTCTCTCCATCCGCCGCTTTCAGCACTCCGGGTGCAACAGAGGCGGCAGCCGCCATAGAAATGAATTCCCTTCTTCTGATTCCCTTTTCCATCATCATCTTTCTCCTAAAGTTTCGCGTTTCCGGCAACATAGTCGTAGCAAACCCGCAAGGCATCCTTGAAAGCGCCGGCGCAGCGGTTCTCGCGCCGCAGGGTCGCTTGGCCATCACGCGCCAGACCCGCTCCCAGACCCGGATTCATGCACAGCCTTATGACGCCCTCAGCCAAAGAGTCGGGCGCGGGCCGCGTTATGAGCGCGTTTGCCGGCGTCAGTATGGCGCGGTTCGCCGGCGTGTCCACCGCCACGATCGGGGATCCGGAGTAAAGATAATCCAAAACTTTGACTGGAACGG
>JAQWAM010000338.1 GCA_028707675.1 Kiritimatiellia bacterium
ATATCAAGCAGGTTTTTTTCAACCTGATCAAGAACGCGCTGGATGCCATGCCGGACGGAGGGACGCTCAAGGTGGTCTTCACCGTGGGGGACGTTTTTGTGGACATCGCCTTTATAGATTCGGGCGGCGGCATCAAATCCGAGGATATGGGGCGCGTGTTCGAGCCGTACCAGACCACCAAGGCCAAAGGCATCGGCCTGGGGCTGATGATCGTGCAAAGGATTGTGGAAGAGCACGGCGGCGAGATCGAGCTTTCGAGCAAGCCCGGCGAAGGGACATGTTTCAAAATCAGGCTGCCGCGCAGCGAGCGGCGTGTGAGACTATTGAACACGGGGAGATGATATGTCGGGAAAACCTGTGGTGTTAGTGGTGGACGACGACAAGAACACGCGCGACGGACTGCAGCGCGCGCTGCAAAAAAACTATGCGGTCAAGACCGCCGAAAGCGCCGAGGCCGCGCTGAAGATAATGGGGACTGAAGCGCCGGTGGACGTGCTGCTCTCGGACCTGCGCATGCCGGGCACCGACGGGCTGGGGTTGCTCCGCCGCGTCCGCGGCCAGAGCCCGCAGACCGTCTGCATCCTGCTGACCGCCTACGGCTCGGTCGAGACGGCGGTCGAGGCCATGAAGCAGGGGGCCTACGATTTTCTGACCAAGCCGATCAACCTAGACCATCTGGACATGCTGGTGGCGCGCGCCTTGAAGACGCGTGATTTGGAGCAAAAGGTCGAGACGCTGGAGAGTCAGCTCGACGAGAAGTTCGGCATGGAGAACATAGTCGGAGAATCCGAAGCCATGCGCCAGGTCTTCGAGGTGATCTCGCAGACCGCGCCGACCATGGCGTCGGTGCTGATACAGGGGCCCAGCGGCACGGGTAAGGAGCTGGTGGCGCAGGCGATCCACCGGCTCAGCCTGCGCGGCAAGGGGCCGTTCGTGGCGGTACACTGCGCGGCGCTGTCGCCCACGCTTTTGGAGAGCGAGCTGTTCGGGCACGAAAAAGGGGCTTTCACGGGGGCTTCCGCACTGCGCAGAGGGCGTTTCGAGATGGCTGACGGCGGCACCTTGTTCTTGGACGAGATATCGGAGGTGGATCCGTCGATACAGGTCAAGCTGCTGCGGGTGCTGGAAGAGCGCACGTTCGAACGCGTCGGCGGCGACGAGACGATCGAGGTTGACATCAGGATCATCGCCGCCACCAACCGCGACCTGCGGGCGTATGTTGAGCAAGGCAAGTTCCGGGAGGATCTCTTTTTCAGGCTCAACGTGGTTGACATAACGCTGCCGCCGCTGGCCGGGCGAGCGGGCGACATACCGCTGCTGGCGGGCAGGTTCCTGCGGGAGTATTGCGAAAAGAACGGTAAAAGCATCGAGGGTTTCACTCCGGACGCGGTCAGCCTGCTGTCGGCATACGCCTGGCCCGGCAATGTGCGGGAGCTGCGCAACACTGTCGAGAAGATGGTCGTGCTGTCGCGTTCGGACAAGCTTTCGGCGCGGGACGTGCCCGCAAACATACGCGAGGCGGTGAAGGGGCCGGCGGCTGTTGGCGGGCGTTCGCAAATCCTCATGACGGGGTCTCTGGCAGAGACCGAGCGCAGCAAGATCATGGCCGTGCTGGAGAAGAACGGCGGCAACCGCACCCGCGCCGCCGAGGAGTTGGGCATCAGCCGCCGGACATTGCACCGCAAGCTGCGCGAGTACAGGGAGCGGCAGGCGCAGGAAGCGGAGACTTGAAGTTATAGTTAAGGTGGAGACTTATGCGGCGGATTTTGCTTATTGTTTTGGCGGTAATGGTGCTGTTCGCGTTTCCGCTGTGGGCTCAGGGATTGGTGATATGTCCGGCATGCGGGCACGAGGCGGCGCCCGGAGCGGAGGTTTGCGGGCATTGCCAGGCGAAGCTGCCTAAACCGGTGGCGGAGCGGGCGGCGCCGGCCGCCGCTGCCGAGCCGGACAAGGACGCGGTTTTTGTGGCGCTGGCTAAGGCGGCGGTAGAGTCCAGCGCGGAGCAGGCGCGCGAACAAGAGGAGCGCGCGCCGGAAGTGGCGCTGCATTATTATATGAACGCGGTGGCGCTGACGCGTCTGTTGCCGGAGTGGAGCCTGCGACCGGATTTCGGCGAAGAGCTGTTAAAAGGCCGCGGGCTGGTCATGCGGGCGTTGGCGCGCGGACGTGACCGCTGCCGCCGCTGCGGAGGCAGCGGTCGTTACCAAATGAATTTAGGCAAGGTGGACGGCGGCAAGAGCGGCGTGAGGTCGGCCAGCGGCGTGGCCTGTCCGGATTGCAAGGGAGCGGGCTGGTTCGCGGGCTATCGCCCGGCTGACGAGTTCAAGGCGGCGGTTTTGCGGGGGCGCGAGGGTTTCGAGCGTAGCCGGATGGTGGCGGGCGATGTAAGGGTGGGGCGGGCTTTCATGCCCGCCGCGCTGGAGGCTTTGTTGAGCGTGCGGCAGAGGGCGTTGGTGATGACCGGTGTGCCGGTGCCGTGCGCCGCCTGCCAACTTACGGGGCGGCAGCCGTGCCGGGCTTGCCGCGGCACGGGATGGGTCAAATGCGATTATCCCGGATGCCGTCAGGGCATGCTTCAGGCGGAGCGTAAAACCGGGGCGCGGCAGGAGCGCAGGCTGAATGATGATCTTGAGCGGCGATGTCCCGAATGCGGCGGACTGGGTGAGGTCAAGTGCGGCGTCTGCCTGGGCAGCAAAAGTGTGGTCTGTGAAAAGTGCGGCGGCAGCGGTCTGGGGGCGCGCTGCCAGCGCTGCACTGGTTCGGGGCTGATGACCTGCTCGAAATGCCGGGGCAGCGGTGCGGTCAAGGGCGCTCCGTGCGCGGAATGCAAGGGGGAGGGCGTGACATTGTGCACGACCTGCCGCGGGGAAGGGGCGCTGGCGCGATGAAGGATGGCATCGGTCTGTCGTTGCCGAACATAGAGCTGATCGGCGTGATCGGGCGCGGCGGCATGTCCGCAGTCTGGCGGGGTCGCCAGATTTCGCTCGATCGGCATGTCGCGGTTAAGATACTGTCGAAGGACTTCGCGGCTGATCCTGATGACGTGCGGAGGTTTCGCCAGGAGGCCAAGGCGGCGGCCAGTCTCAAGCACCCCGGCATCGTTCAGGTGTATGACGCGAATTTCACTGAGGGGATCTATTATTTTGTGATGGAGCTGGTTGAAGGCTACACCATGGGGGATCTTTTGCGCCGCAAGGGGTGCATTTCTGTTGACGACACACTGACAGTGGCGGAGAGCGTGGCGGTGGCGATGGACTATGCCTGGTCGCACTTCAAGATGGTGCATTGCGACATAAAGCCGGACAAC
>JAQWAM010000339.1 GCA_028707675.1 Kiritimatiellia bacterium
AAGGGTCCGGCCTGACAAGCACATGCTGATCGTCGAACAAAAGATCGACTGAGAGCCGCATCTCTTCGTCGACCTCGGTGTCGGACAGCTTGCCTGCGCCGCGCTCGGCGCGCTCGGCGTTCAAGTGCCTGATCCACTCAATGCGCTGCGTTATGTGTATTCCGGCTTTTGTCACCAGCCCGGGCGTGCGCAGGAAGACCGTGCCGACCTTGGATCTGAGACGCCCGGTCTCGTCACGCGCGAAAATGGGATCGCCTATGATTTTCATAAATTCTGATACAAATCACATTATCACGACGCCACAGCGCGCCGCGCGGCCTCCAGCGTGTTGTAAAGCAGCATCGTGATGGTCATGGGGCCGACCCCGCCCGGCACCGGGGTGATTAAAGAAGCCACTTCCTTTACCGAATCGAAATCAACGTCGCCAGCCAGGCGGAAACCGCTCTTCCGCGACTGGTCGGGAATGCGGTTGACGCCCACGTCAATCACCGCCGCGCCGGGCTTGACCATCTCTCCCGTAACCGTGCCGGGGCGTCCGGCCGCCACGATCAGTATGTCGGCCTGCCGCGTGAACGCGGCCAGGTCGCGGGTGCCGGTGTGGCAAACCGTGACGGTCGCGTTGCCCCCCTCGCACTTGCGCATCAGCAGGCTGGCGACCGGCTTGCCGACGATGTTGCTGCGCCCGACAATTACCGCGTGTTTGCCGGCGGTCTCCACCCCGGCGGAAACCAGCATCTGTATGATGCCGTGCGGCGTACACGGCAGGAAGCAGGTCTCGCCGATCACCATGCGTCCGACGTTCACCGGCGTGAAGCCGTCCACATCCTTCTCCGGCAGGATTGCGTTGATCACCGCGCCCTCGTCGATGTGCCGCGGCAGCGGGAGCTGCACAAGTATCCCGTGAACGCGCGGATCGCCGTTCATCGCCCGCACACGCCCCAAAGCCTCGTCTCGATCGGTCTCGGCCGGCAGCCGCACGTCCAGTGAAAAGATTCCGGCCTCTTCACAAGCCTTCTCCTTGGCTGCGACATACGAGGACGAAGCCGGGTCGGCGCCTACCAGCATGACGCCCAATCCCGGCACGACATCGTGTCTGGCGCGAAGTTCCGCGACTTGCCGGGCGATATCCGCGCGCATCTCGGCCGCCAATTTCTTCCCGTCGATAACAATAGCGCTCATGAAAAAAGACCCCCGAGTTGTTTTTTTGTTTTTCTTAGGCGAGTATAACAAAGTTCAGTATCAGATGAAGCCAAAACTAGGATGCGATTCAATTAAAGTTGAACCGCATAAGGTCAAAGCTATCATACAACCATCCTACCGCTCTTCACTCTTCACTCTTCACTCTTATCTATTTTTTCCGCAACCAGCGCGCGCGCGGAAGGATGCGTTGAAAGGCGGTTGTATTCAAGCAGGGACGGATACAGCTCGGGCGCGGCCTCCGCGCTCTCGCGCCTGATCCGGCGGCTGATATGGACCGCGGCGCGCCCGCCGTCTGATGTTTCCGCGCGCACATCATAAGACAAGCGGCCCAGCCCGTTCGGCAGATCCCACATCCGCGACTCAGGCGCCAGCGCCAGGCGGGTATAACCCGGCGGCAGCAGGATCCGGCATTCCAGCGCGTCCGGGGCGGTCCCGCTAAGGAACAGCGGGTTCTCGCGCCTGTCGGCGCGCAGCGGGAATACGGCGGCGGCGGCTTCCGGTATCGACAACCGCAACACCCCGTTAGTGACCGCAGCGTATTTGCGCGCGTCGACCGTAAAAGCGCGGTAGGGCGGATATGTCTCGGTTTCTGTGACCAGTTCGGATGCGGCTTCCGCTGACTTCGATACGGCATTGACCAAATCAAGATGATGCCTGCGCCGGTCTTCCGGCAGCATCTCCTCGTACTGCTTGCGGAAGGCGCCCGCCCTGTTTCCGTAAAACCAGTTCGTGACCGTGATGCGCGCGTCGCCGCAATCCGCCAGACAGATTGTCCATTCGTTGCGGCGCCTGTCGCGCATCTCTTCCGGCGCCGACACCGTTACCGGCTTGCCGCGCAGCGTCACAGCCGGCGCCTTGTCCAGCGCGGTCACGCCCAGATCGTCATATTGATCGCCTCCGTTCAGGTAATATGTCAGCCCTTTGTGCCGCACGGCAACCAGCGGATAGCTGAAGTGCTTCAACTGCGGGATATCGCGCTGCGGACGCGAAAAGCGCTCATAGTCGGTCGTGTCGCGGGAGGCCAGAATAATCTCCGGGTCGAATCCGACCGCGTCCAGCATTTCCGCCAGCAGCAGAGCCCGGTCGGCCGGATGGCCGTATCTGTCGGCGAGTGTGCGGTCCGGCGCGGAAAGCCGCGTAACAGGCAGATCCAGAAACGAAGGCCCGGCCGGCCGGATGTTGCGCAAGACATCGTCCCGCACAATGCGCATGCGGTCTAGCGGAGCGCGGGCGCCCTTGACCAGCCGCTTGGCGCGGCGCCGCGCCGCGCGGCTTTGCCGCGACACTTCACGAGCGGCACTCCGGATCGCTCCGCAATGGTTTTTCCAGTCGCCTGACGACACATATAGCGCCGGCCGGAAAAAATGCCACGGCGGCAAATGCTCTTCGACCGGCAAGGCCCGCTGTTCCCGCATAGTCCACTCCAGACTGACCTTCGCGCCATTGGTAACCGCGGTGAAACCAAGCTTTTCGCCATTATACGACCTGTAAGAAATCGGCGCCCCCCGGGTGAAGGTCAGTCTGTAACGCTCCTGCCGCACCGGCTCGAAGCCGCCGAAAGTGTGCGCGTGCGAGTAAAAATACCCGTCCCGCTGACGGAAACAGGTCACAGCCGTGATCACGCTGCCGGTCTCGACGCCCGGCAGGCTGACCACCAGGGTTTTTGCCGGAGCGTACCGCGGAGCGCCTCCGGCCCAACCAGCGTCCATCAAATTCATCTCCATAGGAGTGACGGCATGTACAGTGCCGCCCGCGTTCGAGACCGTCGCGCTGATCAGCTCGACATCCTGCCAGACCGGGTTGAAAGCATACTTCAGCTCGGCGTGCTTTTTCTTTCCGGCATAGGTCAGGACTCTTTTTTCCAAAACATTGGTGATGACCCATTCGTTAGCCGAATCGAGATAAACGTCGCTATCTTTGCGCAGGATCTCAACGTCATGCGTGAACGCCTCTTTTGCCGCGAACAACGGCACATGGCGGTCTGCCTGCTCGATTTCGGACAACGAGCGTTTCAAATCCAGATATTCCCGGGGAGAAAATTCCGGAGAGTTGATCATGTAGCGCATTGTTCCGTCCAGGACGCCGCCGGCGGCGTCCTGCTCCATGT
>JAQWAM010000340.1 GCA_028707675.1 Kiritimatiellia bacterium
GAACGGAGTCGATTATGCGCTGTATGTCGTCCTGGCACATGCCGCATCCCCCGCCGGCCTTGCAGAAGTTCGTGACCTCGTCAACCGCCGTGAGGCTGTTCTCCGTGACCACCCGGCGTATCTCGTTATCGGAAACACCGAAACAGGTACATACGATGTGGTCCTCTAGATTCTTGACCCCGGTCTCGCCGGTGCGGTAGTTGTGGATCGCCGCCTCCAGCGCCTCGCGCCCCATCACCGAACAGTGCATCTTCTGGTCGGGCAAGCCGCCCAAAAAATCGGCGATTTCCTTGTTTGTGATTTTTTCGGCTTCCTCAATGGTCTTGCCCTTGACCATTTCCGTCAGCGCGGAAGACGACGCGATGGCGCTGGCGCATCCGAAAGTCTGGAATTTGACGTCCTCTATGCGCTTGTCAGCGCCTAACTTGAACATCAAAGTCAACGCGTCACCGCACGCCAAAGAACCTACCGTCCCCGTCCCGTCAGGCTTCTCGATCTTGCCCACGTTGCGGGGATTCCGGAAATGCTCCATGACCTTTTCACTGTAATCCCACATGCCTGCACCCTGATCCTTTATATGCCCAAATAAGAAATAGAATCATGATAACACTTTTACGCTTCGGCACAAACCGTGAATTTCACTGTTCCGCCGCGCCAAACCTCTTGACTGGCGCATATCAGCTTTGGCATTGTTTGCATGTGCTCACATAATTTTTCCTCCATTTACCGCAGTACACCCGATTAAAAAATGGATAACCGCAAACGCTCATCCAGTGACAAACAGGGCTACTCTTTCGGCACCTTCGGCGGCGTCTTCACCCCGAGCCTGCTGACCATCATCGGCGTGATCATGTTCCTGCGGTTCAACATCGTGGTCGGCTATGCCGGACTTTGGGACGCCTTGCTGATCCTGGCCGTCGCCAAGGTCATCACGATCATCACCGGGCTTTCGCTTTCGTCGATTTCCACAAACATGCGGGTCAAAGGCGGCGGAGCCTATTACCTCATCAGCCGCAGCCTCGGGCCGGAGTTCGGCGGCGTCATCGCGGTCTTTTTCTATGTGGCGCAAGCCGCGGCCGTAACCCTGTACGTAGTAGGCTTCACCGAGGCTGTCTTTTCCGCTTTCCCCGGCATACCGTTCTCTTTCCGCGATGTCGCGACTTTAACCAACTTCATGGTTTTCCTACTGGTCTATATCGGCGCTGAATGGACCATACGCGTCCAGTACCGTGTGCTGGCCGTCATGATGCTTTCCATCCTGTCATTCGTCATCGGCGCCGCGCTTGGGTTCTCGCCAGCGACACTACAGGCTAACCTTAAGCCCGAATGGACCGGCGATCACTCGCTTTTCACAGTCTTCGCGCTCTTCTTCCCCGCCGTCACCGGCATCATGGCCGGCGTCAACATGTCCGGCGACCTCAAGGACCCCAGCCGATCGATCCCGCGCGGCACATTCGCGGCTATCGGCGTCTCCGCGCTTATCTACGCTCTGATCACCTTCCTGCTGGCCGGCAGCGTGCCGCGCGCGGAGCTTATCGGCGATGGCTTCGTGATGAAAGATCGGGCGCTTTTAAGCCCGCTCATTTACGCGGGTGTCTTCTGCGCGACGCTCTCCTCCGCGCTCGGCAGCATGATGGGCGCGCCGCGTGTGCTGCAGGCTTTCGCCCGCGACAATATTTTCCGCGGCATCAAGTGGCTCGGCCGCGGCAGCGGCAAAAACGGCGACCCCCGCTTCGCCATCGCCCTGACCTTCCTGATCTCGCAGGCAGGCGTCATGGCCGGCGACCTAAACACCGTCTCCCCTGTCATCACCATGTTCTTCCTGATGACCTACGGCACCGTGAATCTGGCCTGCTTTTACGAGTTCATCTCGCGCAACCCCAGTTTCCGGCCGACCTTCCGCCTCAACCATTGGGCCATCGCGCTTGCCGGCGCTGTCGGCTGCCTTGCCGTCATGTTCCTGATCAACGTTTTCTGGGCCTTCATCGCCATAATGCTGGCTCTCCTGCTGTACAGCGTGATCACGCGCGCCGAGATCATGGTCAAATGGGGCGACATGCAGAGCGGTCTGGCCTATCAGCGCGCGCGCAACGCCCTGCTGCGCCTCGAACAGGAGCGCTATCACCCCAAGAACTGGCGCCCCACCATTCTCGCGCTTTCCGGCGGAGCCTACAACCGCATCCATCTCGCCGAGTACGCCTGTTGGCTCAGCGCCAACAACGGCGTCGTTTCGATCGGGCAGGTCATACGCGGCAACCTCGACAATCTCGTCGCCCGCCAGCGCGAGGCCGAACTGTTGCTGCGCAAGTTCATACGCGAGCAGGGGTTGAACGCTTTCCCGGCAGTCGTCGTCGACGAGAATATCCACGCCGGCGTGCAGGGCATGCTGCAATGCCACGGCCTGGGCGGATTGCGCCCCAACACCCTCCTGCTGGGCTGGAGCCAGGACGCCGACAAATCCGACGTGTTCTTCGGACTGCTCGCGCTGGCCAAGCGCATGGAGCGCAGTATAGTTATCGTAGCCAACAAGTCGCTCGACAAGGAGGCGCACACCGTCATCGCCGATGGCGCGATTAACATCTGGTGGAGCAATGAACGCGACGCTTCCCTGCTGCTGCTGCTGGCGTACCTGCTCAAGAAGAACAGTGAATGGCGCACCCGCCCCATCCGGATACTGCGCCCTGTGCCGCTAAAGGCCGACGTCATGAGCATCTCCGCCGCCATGCATGAAATGCTCGAGGGAGCCCGCATCGAAGCAGAGGTCGTCATTCTGCCCTGCTCCGATCAGACCGCCGCTGTGAGCGCGGCCATGCAGCCTTCCGCAGTGCTCTTCGCCGGCTTCGACCCGCCGGACAAAAGCAATGAAGCCGCAGCCGGCTTGCGCATGCGCGAAATCGTCGCGCTGCCCGGCGATGTCCTTTTGGTTTACAACTCCGGTAACAACTCCCTGCAAGCCTGAGCCGATTTTGAAGCCCAGCCTTTCTGTCCTTTTTATCTTAACCCGCCCTTGAATGAGACTGCCGTGCTAAACTCCCTTTCAGGAAAAACAGCCGCCGTGGAAGCCTGCCGCTTGTGCAAGGCTTTCGGCGGCGCGCGCGCCCTGCGATCAGTCTCTTTCAGCGCGCTGCCCGGCGAGGCGCACGCCGTGATGGGCGAAAACGGAGCAGGCAAATCCACACTGGTCAAAATCCTGGCCGGCCTGCAAACTCCCGACTCCGGTGATGTGCTAGTGCGCGGCAAACGCCTGAAACTGCGCTCGCCGCACGAGGCGATGCGCCACGGTATAGTCATGATCCACCAGGAA